>JBEGSP010000046.1:0-3793 GCA_041179845.1 Pseudomonadota bacterium | reverse complement strand
ACATAACGGCCGGCCAAACTGATGAAGGTGGTCAGGGCAGCGCCTTTGTTGCCGCGCTCTTCTTTTTCAACCTGAACCACAATTTCCTGACCTTCGCGCAGCGCATCGCGGATGCTTGCGTTACGAATGTCGACGCCTTCCCGGAAATAGCTGCGCGCGACTTCTTTAAATGGCAGAAAACCGTGACGTTCTTCACCGTAGTTGACAAAACAGGCTTCGAGCGAGGGCTCGATGCGGGTGATGATGCCTTTATAGATGTTCGATTTTCGTTGTTCGCGACCGGTGGTCTCGATATCGATGTCGATAAGCTTTTGCCCATCGACGATTGCTACGCGCAACTCTTCCTGTTGCGTGGCATTAAACAGCATGCGTTTCATTGTGTATGGCTCCGTGGCCCTAAAAGGCCCATGCCCGGCTAGCAGACTATAGGTCTGTTAGCGCGGAAAAATCATTGGATGCATGCGTGGGAGCAGAAGCCGGGAGAGGGATATTGCCGTTAAGTGAAGACAGAGCATTTGACGCTCGTCGCACTTGGCGAGGATGAAACTGAGGTTTTGCGACTAACGAAAAAAGATCACACCATCACGCAGCAACAAACCAGCCCCGATTGGCGGCTTGTCATTGGTGTGAAGGCGTTGTTCAACCAGCGTTGGTTGGAATCTCATTATCGTCACAATCAGCAAATTAATTCAGTTGCATCTGCCAGCAAGCCTTCATCTTGAGAATGGCTTGCCAGACTAATCCTTGCTTTCCTAGCTTTTGCTTCCGGCGATTTGGCGTCCGGTCCGATCGCAACTTCGGTGCGACCCTGACAACGCAAAAAAGCCTGCATGCACAGCTTTACTATCGAATTCTCTAGGAGGATCACAGAATGCCGCCAGTTACCTGGATTCGCTTTGTTAGCGAAACCTGCGCTCATTGTGTGAGAACCTCGAAACAGACGGGGCCGATAGAGATGCCCCTGTGTAGAATGCGTTCTTTAATGATACACACCCAGCGACTTACATCGCTTTGCGGATTATATATTCAAAATGAATGACTTAGCGAGGCTTTCCGAAAATGACCCGAGGTTTCGCGCCGAGCTTGCCGAATCATCAAATCGCCCCGCAGTTCAATGGCTGACGATTGACTCTGAACAAGCCGGGCAACGAATTGATAACTTTTTGCTACGAATCTGCAAAGGCGTACCGAAAAGCCATGTGTACCAAGTTCTGCGTTCCGGCCAAGTCAGGGTAAATAAGGGGCGGATAGATGCCACGTACCGATTAGTTGAGGGTGATACGGTACGCGTCCCGCCCATGCGTATCGCTGAGCGTGAACATTCCCATGTTCCTGCCATGGAATTTGCCATCCTGTTCGAAGATGAGCACTTGCTGATCATCGATAAGCCGGCGGGTGTGGCAGTCCATGGAGGATCGGGCATTAGTCACGGAGTCATCGAGCAACTTCGGGCTGCCAGGCCAAACGCCAAATTTTTAGAGTTGGTGCACAGACTAGACCGTGAAACCTCAGGCATTTTGATGCTGGCAAAAAAACGTAGTGCCTTAACTGCGTTGCACGAGCAAATTCGTGCCGGTCTGATTGATAAGCGCTATCTGGCGCTGGTTCATGGGCAGTGGCTGCATCGCCGTCAGCATATTAAGCTGCCTCTGTTCAAATACACCACGCCAGAAGGTGAGCGACGAGTGCGCGTTCAATCCGATGGACAGCCTTCGCACACGGTATTCAATTTATTGAGAAAATACGGTGAGTTTGTTTTGTTGGAAGCTGAGCTGAAAACAGGTAGAACGCATCAAATTCGTGTGCACTTAGCGTCGTCGGGGTTTCCAATCGTCGGCGATGAAAAATACGGTGACTTTGCATTCAATCGCCAATTACACAAGGCAGCAGTAGGTAGAGGAGCTTTAAAGCGCATGTTTTTGCATGCATGGACTTTGCGGTTTCAGCATCCTGCAACCGGTTCGGAGCTTAGGATTGAATCTTCACTGGCGCCGGATTGCCAGCGCTTTTTAGATAGCGTGACCAGCGATTAAGCATTAAAAAATATAACCCTGCGTGATGGATAGCGCGTTTAAAAAAGAGCTAGGCTGATGGCCAGAAAACAATTTGACCTGATCGTGTTCGATTGGGATGGTACGTTGATGGACAGCACCGCCACGATTGTGGCGAGCATGCAGGCGGCAGCGCGCGACTTAGGATTGCCCGTACCGGATGATCGTGCGGCATCGCATGTCATCGGGCTAGGTTTGCAAGATGCTATGCAGGCGGTGTTGCCTGACCTAGATCCTAAATCGTATCCACGTATGGTCGAGCGTTACCGTTATCATTATTTAGCACAAGACCAAACACTGACTTTGTTCGACGGTGTCAGAGAAATGCTGGATGATCTTGCTAGTCAGGGTTATTTTTTGGCAGTGGCAACGGGTAAAAGTCGAGTGGGATTAAGTCGTGCACTGAGTACGGTGGGCTTGATGTCAGTGTTTGATTCCACACGGTGCGCCGACGAGACATTCTCTAAGCCCCATCCGGCGATGCTGCAAGAAATAACGCGCGAATTGGGTCAAGATATGCGTCGTACTGTCATGATCGGTGATACCACGCATGATTTGCTGATGGCCGGTAATGCCGGGGCGGCCGGGATAGGCGTTCATTATGGCGCGCATCCACGGCATGAACTAGAAGCGATGTCGCCGTTGTTTGGTGCAAACTCGGTGCCGGAATTGCATGCGTGGTTAAATGAACACGCTTAAAATTTTTGAGCTGACACATTTCACATGAGCGAAGCGATTTATATTTGCGATTCAGAGTCGCTGGATGAAGGCGGCAAGGGCATACGCTTTCCAGTCACCGTCGGTGGTGATGACTTGACTGCATTTGTTGTTCGCTATGGCCAAGAGCCGCGCGCCTATCTGAATCGATGTGCACATTTGCCCATGGAGCTGGACTGGACTGAGGGTGAATTTTTTGAATCCAGCGGCTTGTATTTAATGTGCGCTACCCATGGTGCTTTGTATGAACCTGATACTGGGCATTGTGCGGGTGGTCCGTGTCGCGGCGGCCGTTTGCATGCGATCAACGTCATCGAGCGCGATAAGAAAATTTTTTGGGAGCCGGACGAATATGTACGTCCAGCCCGTGCCTGAACATTAGTATCAACGCTTACAGGAATTTTTCCAATGAACGACAACACCCCTGGTCAAGAATCCGAATCGGCTGCCCCTTCTCCAGCAGCAAAATCTGGTCAAGAATCATCAGCTACGACTAAGCCCTCCGAGCAAGCTGGCCCGCCGTATGTGCTACTAGAAAAACTTGCTTATGAATTGCTGGAAGATCAGCGTATGAGTCGTCGCTGGCGCGTATTTTTCCGTTTCTCGGCGTTGATACTGGCACTCATCGCTATCTGGGCAGCGTTTGATTTCAAAGGCTCGACCAAACAAGTCAATTCGCGGCATACCGCGTTGATTGAAATCGAAGGTGAGATTGATGCGGGTAGCAGCACCGGTTCAGTCAGTTCAATTTTGCCTGCTCTAAATGATGCGTTCAGCGATGTCACGTCGGTAGGATTGATCTTGAGGATGAACAGCCCTGGTGGAAGTCCCGTTCAATCAGCGATTGTGAATGACGAAATTAATCGTCTTCGCAAACTGCATCCGAACAAACCAGTGTATGTCGTTATTGAAGATATGTGTGCTTCTGGCTGCTATTACATTGCTGCTGCTGCCGATAGAATTTACGTCAGTCAGGCCAGTATTGTCGGATCGATTGGCGTGCTGATGAGTAGCTTTGGATTTAC
>JBEGSP010000045.1:0-6053 GCA_041179845.1 Pseudomonadota bacterium | reverse complement strand
CCAAGGCACACGCGCCACCATGAATATTGATTTTGTCATGAGGAATGTTATGTTCCTTCATCGCGGCCATCGCAACGGCTGCAAACGCCTCATTGACTTCAAACAGATCGACTTGATCGCTGCTCCAGCCGGTTTTTTTGTACAGCTTTTCAATCGCACCGACCGGTGCTGTAGTAAACCAGCTTGGTTCGTGCGAATGACGTTGATGCGCTACGATTTTTGCAATCGGTTTAGCGCCGAGTTTTTTAGCGGTCGACTCACGCATTAACACCAGCGCCGCTGCACCATCGTTAATGGATGATGATGAAGCTGCTGTGATCGTTCCATCTTTTTTGAACGCAGGTTTTAATTGCGAAATTTTATCGATCTTGGCTTTCAATGGGCCTTCATCTTTATCAATCACTACATCGCCTGCGCGACCTTTAACGGTGACGGGTGCAATCTCCCAAGAGAAAGAACCATCCGCAGTGGCTGCTTGCGCACGCTTAACCGATTCAATCGCAAATGCATCTTGATCTTCGCGCGAGAAATTGTATTTGCTGGAGCAATCTTCAGCATACGTACCCATAGCGCGACCTTTTTCATACGCATCTTCCAAACCATCAAGCATCATGTGGTCATACAACATGCCGTGACCAATGCGATAGCCGCCGCGCGCTTTGGGTACCAAATAAGGCGCATTCGTCATCGACTCCATACCACCGGTCACCACGACATCGTTAGTGCCCGCCATTAGCGAATCAAAACCATAAATCGTCGCTTGCATCGCAGAGCCACACATTTTTGACAAAGTCACGGCACCTGCTGATACCGGAACACCGCCCTTGATCGATGCTTGACGCGCAGGCGCTTGTCCTTGGGCCGCCATCAGGCAGTTACCGAAAATAACGTCGTTGACTACGTCAGATGAAATACCTGCGCGCTCAATCGCTGCACGAATAGCAACTGCACCCAAATCATGTGCTGCAAGCGATGAAAAATCACCCTGAAATGCACCCATAGGGGTACGCGCGGCGCCGACGATAACGATAGGGTCTTGCATGAGTCTCTCCAAAAAAAAATTCGAATCGCCTAAACGACTGAACTGCCCGGTGTAGCCGGGGCTTGGTTAACAAAACGTATCTCTTGAGGATAAGGAAAAATATCCTCAACTTGTCCTTCTTGAATTCGATCTTTACGCTGCTGCCAGTAATCTGCCGTCAATAAATCAGCATGATATTTCATGAAGTATTCGCGCACGCGTGGATTGCCTAACAAAAAAACACTGAATTGCTCGGGAAATACATCATTTTTTGCCACGTGATACCAGGGCTCGCTCGCCATTTCATCTTCTTCATTACGCGGCGCAGGAATAGTACGGAAATTACAGTCACTGATGTACTCAATTTCATCGTAGTCATAAAACACCACGCGACCCTGGCGCGTAACACCAAAATTTTTGTACAGCATATCGCCCGGAAAAATATTCGCCGCTACTAAATCTTTGATCGCATTACCGTATTCGCGCACGCCATGTTCTAGCTTTTCTTTATCTCCAACAGCTTCTGCCTCAGTGAGCCAAATATTTAACGGCGTCATACGACGCTCGATATAGAGATGGCGCACGATTACTTGATCGCCATCTTCTTCCACCAGCGAAGGAGCGACCTGTTTCAACTCGGCTAGCAATTCGTCAGAAAATCGGCTGCGTGGAAACGCCACATTTGAATATTCCAAGGTGTCGGCCATGCGACCGACACGGTCGTGATACTTCACCAGCAGATATTTTTCTTTGACTAGTTCACGCGTGGTTTCTTTGGGCGGAGGGAAACTATCCTTAATCGCCTTAAACACATACGGGAATGACGGTAGCGAAAACACCACCATCACTAAGCCGCGTATGCCGGGCGCAATTTCGAAATGATCAGACGAGTGCTCAAGATGATGTAAGAAATCGCGATAGAAGGCTGCCTTCCCCTGCTTTTGTAAACCTAGTATCGTGTAAATCTCACTGCGCGGTTTGTTAGGCAACATGCTACGCACAAACTTTACATACGCCGACGGCACTTCCATATCCACCATGAAATAAGCGCGTGTAAATGAGAACAAGGTCGTAATCAAACCCACATCGGCTAATACGGCATCGAGCAATAATGCTCCTTTGCGTTTATGAAGAATCGGGATCACGAAAGGAAAGTCGCGACTACCGTTAATCATTTTGCCGACAATGTAAGCGCCTTTATTACGATAGAAAAGACTAGATAGCACTTGAATTTGATAATTCGGCTCGAGTGCCATACCTGCCAGCACGCTAGTCAAGCGATCTTCTACTTGTGCGAGATCACGCTCGAGATCGGCAAACTCACCTGCCAACTGAAAATTTGTCACCATACGACGTAAAGCGTGACGCATACCATCGGTCTGCGGGTAATACACGCGATACGTGGGAGTGCCCTGAGCAGGTTCTATGTATTCGGTTGATACCGCAGGACGCACAAAAATGAAATCATTATTGAAATAGGTGCGATGCAAAATTTTGCAGCACACGGAATTAAAAAATGTCTCGGCTAATTCTGGCTGCCGATGATCCATCAGCAAACCGATATAGTGCAGTTTCACTTCACGCCACACAGAATCCGTTAGCTCTGCTTCTTCGTATTCATCTTCGAGTAGCTGCACGCACTCATCAACACGGCTATCGTAAAACGCAATCCGCTCACGCGCTTGGGCTTGCGCTTCTTTCCACGTCATACGTTCGAAATGATCGCGTGCGGCTTGGCTCGCCTGTCGAAACAAGCTGTAGTGCTTATCAAAGCCATCTAAAATCACGCGCGCTATATCGAACGCGATTTGAGAAGACAATAGCTTAGGGAAATGCTGCATGTATAAAAATAAAGTAGGCTATTTAGAAATTTAAGTTGTGATGTAACGCCATATTGCGATTACATAGTCTCTGCAAATAATTCGCGGCCAATCAACATGCGTCGAATTTCACTGGTGCCTGCGCCGATTTCATATAACTTTGCATCACGCCACAAGCGTCCGACTGGGTATTCGTTGATATAACCATTACCACCCAAAGTCTGTATCGCTTCGCCCGCCATCCACGTCGCTTTTTCGGCAGAGTACAAAATCGCGCCCGCGGCATCTTTGCGCAAGGCTCTCACTTCGTCGGGAGTGTTAGCACGATCACAGGCTTGGCCCACCGCATACACATAGGCTTTGCACGCCATCATGGTGGAATACATATCGGCTAGTTTGCCTTGCATGAGCTGAAACTCACCAATCGGCTGACCAAACTGTTTACGCTCATGCACATAAGGTATGACCGCATCCATACACGCTTGCATAATACCCAGTGGCCCACCGGATAAAACTGCGCGCTCGTAATCGAGGCCTGACATCAACACATTCACACCGCGACCTAAACCGCCAAGCACATTCTCTGCCGGCACTTCGCAATTTTGAAAAACTAACTCGCCAGTGTGTGAGCCGCGCATGCCGAGTTTGTCGAGCTTTTGCGCTACGGAGAAACCAGGAAAATGTTTTTCGATTAAAAAGGCGGTGATGCCACGCGGGCCGGCTTCGATATCATTTTTAGCGTAGACCACCAATACATCGGCATCGGGACCATTCGTAATCCACATCTTGTTGCCATTCAAAATCCAGCGATCACCTTTGAAATCGGCACGCAATTTCATGCTCACCACATCCGATCCGGCGTTTGGCTCAGACATCGCGAGCGCACCCACATGCTCACCTGATATCAGTTTGGGCAAGTAGTGTTTTTTCTGTTCTTCTGTGCCATTGCGACGGATCTGATTCACACACAAATTCGAATGCGCTCCATACGACAACCCCACTGATGCGGAAGCACGCGAAATTTCTTCCATCGCGACGATATGCGCCAAATAACCCAGCCCACTGCCGCCGAGCGCTTCATCCACCGTGATGCCAAGCAAACCGAGTTCACCCATCTTGCGCCACAAATCCATAGGAAACTGATCAGTACGATCAATCTCTGCCGCGCGCGGTGCGATTTCAGCCGCTGCAAAATCACGAACCGCATCGCGCAACGCAGCGATATCGTCGCCGTGATCAAAACGCAGGCCAGGCAAATCCATCATGACGTTCTCCATTACTTTCGGTGGTGATCAGGCAGCGCGACGAGCACGCGGTGCAGGGGTAGCGGGCTTGCGATCAGTAGACGGTTCGGCCAACATGCGCCGACATTTTTCTTCATGGGCGGCGATTTCAGCCAGCGTCACTTCTATATCTTCACGCTGCTGCTCCAACGACTCACGATGCTGAGCCAATATCGCTAGAAACCGCTCAAGCTGGGCCGCCGAATCTTGCGGCGACTCATACATATCTACTAAATCTTTGATCTCTGACAGCGTCAAACCAAGACGCTTGCCGCGTAAGGTGAGCTTTAAACGGGTGCGATCACGTGGCCCATAAATGCGGATACGTCCGCCAGTGCCTTCACGACTTGGACTAATTAAGCCCTGATCTTCATAAAAGCGGATAGCCCGCGGCGTAATGTCGAATTCGCGTGCCAGCTCGGTAATGGTATAAGTGGCCATTGAGGGAATGAGAATAGAATGCCGTTTACGTAAACGTCAATTAAACCCCTATTGTAAGGGCGACGCCAAGCAATTGGAAAGCCGCCCAGCGCAATCGCTTGCAAACTTATTAATTCATGAATCCCCAGGAATCCGAGCTTCACTATCCCTTTGCCGATACCCTGCCCGACACCGGCACCAGTATGCAAGTTGCCCCTGGCGTTCGCTGGCTGCGCATGCCGCTGCCCTTTGCCCTGAATCACATCAATCTCTGGTTGCTAGAAGATCAACGGTTGAATGCCGATGGCTCTGCGGAAAAGGGTTGGACGATCATTGATTGCGGCATTGCCACCGATACGACTCGCGCGGCCTGGGAGAAAATTTTTGCGAATGAACTGGATGGTTTGCCGGTTTTTCGAGTCATCGTCACGCATTGCCATCCTGATCATGTGGGTTTGTCGGCCTGGCTGTGTCAGCGCTGGCAAGCGCCGCTGATGATGACAGTGGGTGAATACGCCTTTGCGCGCATGATGTCCGCTGGATTGCCCGGCGCCGATGGCCCTGCCATGGTGCCGCATTTCAAGCAGCATGGCTTGACCGATAAGGACATGCTGGCGCAACTCGAAGCTCGCACAAACTATTACCCAACGCTAGTGCCAGAGGTACCGCATGAATTTTTACGCCTCGAAGAAAATCATCCGGTAAAGATTGGCGGACATGAATGGCGCATCATCATCGGCACCGGACATTCGCCCGAACACGCGGCGTTGTATTGCAAGTCACTAAATGTGCTGATCTCGGGCGACATGGTGCTGCCCCGCATTTCAACCAACACCTCCGTGTTTGCGATTGAGCCTGAGTCGGATGCGGTTGGAAATTTTTTGGAATCGTTAGAAAAGTTTGTCGCGCTACCCAGCGATACCTTAGTCTTGCCGTCACACGGCAAACCCTTCACAGGTTTGCACAAACGTATACACCAGTTAAACAATCACCATGCAGAGCGTCTTGAAGAAGTCCGTCAAGCCTGTGTCAGACCACAATCTGCGGCTGATATCGTGCCGATTATGTTTACTCGTACTCTAGATGCGCACCAACTCAGTTTTGCTATGGGTGAAGCGCTCGCACATTTGCATCGACTTTGGTATGCCGGAGAGTTACAGCGCATTCAGAATTCCGATAATGTTTTGCGCTTTGTCAGGAAATGAGTTTTCGTCAAATGTAAACTCACCTTCTACAAAATAATCACTTAGTCACAAAACAAAATTGCATGCAGCGTTATTCATTAGAATTTCTGTTATAAAAATTGAGAGGAACTTTAGAACAATAGAAATATTCAACGCGCTACGAAAAGTAGCGCGCTAACCAACTGACTGTTACGTGGCTACATGCAATAGTTTCAAACATGAACGCCCAAATCGAACGCTTGGAATTCAGCAAACGGCTGCAACAAGCGCTTCATAACGCCGAGCAATCTCCCAATAGCCCTACTCATCTAGCGCGCGAATTCAA
>JBEGSP010000044.1:0-15211 GCA_041179845.1 Pseudomonadota bacterium | reverse complement strand
GTTTAGTGCCGGCCATACCATCCGCGACAACCGCAGAGAGTAAAGCTTCGATAGCACCCAGCATGGCGATCGTAAATGCTGGCCCAATCAGCGTGATGATTTGTGGTACTGACATCTCGGGCACCACAAATGTAGGAAGACCTGTCGGTATGCCACCAAATGCAGAACCTATGGTGGCCACTCCGGGGAAATGCAAAAACATCTGCAGTAGTGTAACCACAATCATTGCGATTAGCGGTCCGGGTATACGAGCTAAGCGTTTGATTTTGGGTGTTAATAAAACCAATAGCAAACCAAGAAGTGCGAAGCTCAGCGTAGGTAGATGTGAACTCGGTAGTGACTGCAAAAGATGCCAGAGCTTTTCATGAAAATGCTCACCGGCGGGTTTGGGCAATCCAAAAAATTCACTCCACTGCCCAACAAAAATGATGACACCTATGCCCGCCGTGAATCCCACAACAACTGGCGCCGGAATAAATTTAATTACGCCGCCCATACGGGCTAAGCCCATCAACAGCAACATCACACCGGCCATCAGTGTCGCCACCTGTAAACCAGCAATACCGTATTTGGCGGTGATGCCTGCCAGTATGGCGATGAATGCACCGGTCGGCCCTGCGATTTGTAATCGACTGCCACCGAAAACAGAAATCAAACCTCCGCCGATGATCGCGGTATAAATGCCTTGTTCGGGACGCGCACCGGAAGCAATCGCAAACGCCATCGCCAACGGCAACGCAACGATGCCAACTACCAGCCCTGCAATGAGATTAGGCAGCCAATGAACGCGAGCAAACAAGCCCGCGCGATGAGCTTCCAAGACGGCAATCACTGATTACTCCTTGGTTTTACAATCAGGCGCCTTACTAAGATTAGCTCCGCATCCCGCAAACAAGTTGCATCAGATGCTGATTCTGTGTGCCATTGATAACGGGTCGCCAATTATCTTCCGGATCCATATTACTGCTAATTTTTTCACCCTTCAGATACGGCGCATTAAAAAATTCACCTTGCAAATTACGAAACTGCACTGCTTTGCAATCGTACTCTTTATGCGATCGGTTTGACAATACGCCATTGAGTGGAAAACTATAACTCAGCATTTCCCAAACAGTGACATTACTGCCATTAGTAACAACCGTTTTATCGTCATAATAAAATTCAGCTTTGCCATTATCGCCATACAGTATCCACTCTGCATGAACATTTGCAGCGATTAAAGTCAATATAAGTGCTACCAAGGTCCTATTTATCATCACGCATCCTTTTCTTCTGAGGGGCGCGCAGCGCGTTTAAGTATCCAATACACGTACACGGTCGCAATCACCACGGCAAATGCATAAGCACTTATCGTCAGCGCCCAACCCTCAAGATTAAATTTAGGGCCCAGCCAATGACGAAAAAATAGATATAAAAAAAACGCTAGTAAGAAATAGCGAATTTGTTGCGGGCGCGTCATGGGATCAGCGCCATTTGAATTAGAGTGAATTCACAAAGGCGATCAGATCATCACGCTCTGCTTTACTCAAGCCTGCAAATATATCGCGCGATGCTTTAGCTTCGCCGCCATGCCACAGAATCGCCTCAAGCACATTACGTGCACGTCCATCGTGCAATAGATGAGGACTACCATTGACTTGCTCCGATACGCCAATACCCCAGAGTGGGGCTGTGCGCCAGTCACGCGGACCGGCTTTGAAATCCGGACGTCCATCTGCCAAACCTGGGCCCATATCGTGCAGTAACAAATCGGTATAAGGGCGGAAAGTACGTTTTGAAAGCGCTGGCAATAATGGATATTCGCCCGTCTTTAATTCAGGCACATGGCACTGAGCACAGCGCGCTTGGTCAAATAATTTTCCGCCGCGCTTAACGTTCTCACTCTCTTGATTACGCGGTGCCGGGGCATCGAGCGCCACTTGCCAAAATGTGAGATGGTCCCATGCATAGTCTAATAGCTCGGGTCGATTGCCAGGGGGCATAGCGCGACAATCTTTTTGTATGGGTGGGCAGTTTTCTTCAATATACAAGGATGAGGTGACGCCCATATCACCATGAAACGCAGCGACAATCTGCTGGCGTACGTTAGGCTGATTTGCTTTCCAACCAA
Source organism: Pseudomonadota bacterium (assembly GCA_041179845.1). Taxonomy (GTDB): domain Bacteria; phylum Pseudomonadota; class Gammaproteobacteria; order Burkholderiales; family Burkholderiaceae_D; genus Pernthalerella. The sequence goes on along the minus strand of JBEGSP010000044.1, from coordinate 13,101 downwards.
ACCGACCTAAGGCAACGCGCTTATTAATATCATCACGCACATAATTCGGGCGGCCATTCAAACCTTGCGTCTGTTGAAGTTTTGCTAGCGCGAGTATGTCTTCTTCTGTCACTGCCTCTAAGTAACCCATACCAAATACGACCTGTGTATTACGCAGCGAGGTCATCACTGACTCATCGATAGCTCCAAAATTTGGTTTTTCAATACGAATTTTTGGCTTGCGTAATTCAACTTTTTCTCCGTCAGGCAAAGTGACAGATTCAGCTATCCAGTCAATGTATAGCTCGGCCTCACCGGGTTTTAAATTATCTTTCAGCCCAACGTTAACGCCGAATACTTGCAACTGATCGCCATAATTCGGATGCGGATTCGGCCCGCCATCCGAGCCCTCACCAGGTATCGACAAACGAAGTAATTGCTGGAATGCGATGGTATTCGGATTATCAAAGGTACGGCCTCGACCAGCCTGGACATGACATGCAATGCAAGAGCTCGCTAAAAAAGTGGGACCCAGCCCCCAGTCGCCACCCAATAAAGGAAACACGACCCACGGATTCTTGAACTGCTTCTCACCCGCCTGAAATTTTTGCAGTTGTGAATGGGTTAAGCCTTTGATCGGCTGCATATAAACCATCGATGGATCGATCGGCTTCTCAGTTGAGCGTATGACTTGCGTCGCAGCCGTTCCAGCAACAACTAATGCGGCCACTGCCAGAATTGTGACTGAAGCGCGTCTTGCGAATGGATGATGCAATCGTCGAAAAGTCTCCGTTACGCGTCGCATGGGCTCCCCTTGAATTATCGATACTCAGTTCAATCAAAGATCACGTGCAAGCCTAAAACTAGTCTGATAATTCCGCATACCTTCTACCTCAGAATAGCGATAAGCTGCACGCGCTGTCGATGGGCCATCCAGCCAACCACCACCTCTAACCACGCGTTTTTCACATTGACCTTCGTGCTTACGAACCGAACCATCAATGGGCGCGCCGGCATATCCTGCTTGATGACAATCATCCACCCACTCGCGCACATTACCCAACATATCGTGCAACCCAAATGGGTTAGGTTTGTATTTACCTACCTCAGCATTTTCTGCAGCACCATCATCGCAGAGCACGTGCGACCACACATAATTCGGATGAGCTTTCTTGCCCGTTTCATCATGCAAGTTGGCAAACTCACAGGTCTTCAGCTTATTTTCATTCCCACCCCAGAACCAAGCGGTTTGCGTACCACCACGGGCTGCGTATTCAAATTCAGATTCGCTGAGTAGACGATAACTCTTACCTGTTTTAGCGGACAGCCAGGCTGCATAGGCCTTAGCCTCAGTCCAAGAGATATTCACAGCAGGGAATTTGCCACGTCCAAAGCCAGCATCATCGGCTTTCGGACACTTACCTTCTGCAACACACACGTCCCATTGCGCAAAAGTAGTTTCGTATTTTGATACTGCGAAAGATCGCGCTATTTTTACCGTATGCTGCGGCTTCTCATCTAAATGCCCACTCTCGACTTTATCTGAGCCCTGCACGAACTCACCCGAAGGAAGTACCACCATCTCAGGGCATTCCGGACAGTCGACGAATACACTGCCAGCGGCGCGATCCTCAGCATGAACGGTTGACAGAAAAGCTACAGCAGAAAAAAATAACGCCAAAGATAACGTCATTAGAAATGTAGAACTTATTTTTATATGTTTCATGATGATTTTCATATTTTCAATATATCGCCAACAGATATTTCACTATAAGGATAGCGTTAGTCCTTAGTATACGACCAGAAATAAAAAAGCCGGCAGCGCTAAGCTGCCGGCAAACTTACTAGAGACAAATGACTACTTTGTTCACGTCAAAAAAGCATTAGTAATGGGTGTCTGTTACCTAAGCTGGTTTAGCAGCTCAGCATTTTTGCTCCATCTTGCACGACTTGTAAGTTGGATCTTCTTCAACAATCCCCTCACATGCTTCCTTGACATTGATCTTCGCATTCCTGCATGCGGTGCCTAGAGCAACCATGGAATCGCTTGCAGCATTTTTCATATCGCAAAAATAATCTTGCTGTTTTTTGGCATCGGCACAGGTTCCGACACGCGTTTTTTTCTCGCCGTGGTGATCTGCAAAAGCTAGTGTTCCAGTCATCAACAGCAAGGCTGCCATTAGCGGGGCAAGCTTCAGAGATTTCATCGTGAATCCTCCTTCATGACGTGCAAATAATTTTTATTGTGCAGGCGGATACCGCTAGCGCGGCATCCGCCTTCTTACGGCAGACCTTCAATCAGGTTTAGCCGAACGAGCGACCTTCTTTAGCAATGTAGCCGTAAGCAGCATTACTACGCTCACCGCCCATCGCTAGGTACTCCGCCTTCATCTTGGCGATCATGTCGTTATCGAATGGCTTGGACATTGCGTCCGCTGCCATCTTCTGCGCATCCAGCTTGTAGAGCTTGGCTGAATTGAGACCGAAGATTTTGTTCTTGACCGTACCACGACCATCACCGAGAGCGATCTTCCAGCCTTGGCTCTTCATGATGCTCTCTGGGATCTCCAAGCGACGCATCGCTTCGATCTGCCATTGTGGCGAACCGTACCAGACAGAGTCAGTTCCCCATACAACGCGATCTGGACCCATCAAGTTGACTAGCTGACCAACGAATGCTGAGCAGAACTTAGGATCGGTAACAGCGGTTGAGGCAAACACCGAACCGAGTTCAGCGTAGACGTTGTTCACGCCATACTTCTCAGGGATACGTGCAAGATCAGTCGACCACTGGATGTAGCCGTTTTTCTCGAACTGAGCCATTTCCATATCAGGCTTATCAGCCAACCATGGACGCAGCGCTGCGTGATAAATCACGAAGTTCATCTTCGGCCAATCTTTTGCCGCTTTGCCGAGATCGTTAACGGTCGCGTTCTCCCATGTTCCAGCAAATGCTTTCTCATAGTCACGTGGCATCAAACCTTTGTGAATACAAATCGTATTGATACCCGCTTTGAGAGCTTTCTCATAGAACGGATACATCAGCTTCTCGTCATCGAGACGCCATGCATACTTAGATGGACCGAACGGATCACCAATCGTGTAAGCCTTCCAAGAAACTGGCTTGAGCTCTTCGATCGCACGATCTACTTCATCCATCCAGTTAGGATATTTTGGTGTGATGATAGAGTGACCCAACATACGAACGCTACCTGCCATCTTGTTCACTGCACGGCAAGCGTTTTGAATCGCATCGTTGGACAGCAACCACCAGTTTGGATCATCAAATGGCGCGCCGGAGAGCAGCGACACCGATGTATCTGAATCAAGGAAGATCTCCTTGAGGTAGTTGTCCATCTTGTAGCGGGACAAATTGGTTGGGATGTTGTTGATGTTCGGGTTAACACCCGCGCCTTCGGCCCACTTAGTCAAACCAGTCAGACCTTCTTCTTTAAAGTCATCGCGAATGAAGTGCGTCTGATCATCAAAAATGAACTGGCCTTTGTACTTGGCTTTACGATCGCCGGCTGCGTCCAAGTTCTTGGCTTCTGCCTCATCAACTTCAAAGACGTTACCGTAAACTTGATTCATAGCGACGAATGCCGTAGCCATACCTGCTGAAGTAGCCAAGAACTGACGACGTGTCATGTTGTGGCGCTTAGCCTCTTTGTCCGCCATTTCCTTGATCAGGAATTCAACCTTACGTTGATTTTCTGTCTGGGGCAGCGGATTGTATTCACCGTTCGACACCATTTGCGTCGGGATCGGGGAGCGGAATGCGGACTCATCTGCAGGCATACATTCTGCAAACTCCCTGTCCGTCATCGAAACACCAAATGGCCTTTGTTTATCTGTCATTTTTGTCTCCTATATTTTTGAACGACCCAGTTCTTATGAACTGGACGACTTTTTTGCCGGGGTTGTACTGCTGCTGCCTGACGGCAGTCCGCCCGTGAAGGTCGAACCGCAATCTGTACTGCAATTGACGTGCCAACGACGCTACTCCTACAACAACATCCGGATTCATCGTGCAAGCACTTGAATCAGAATACTTTTTCACATATCGATGTTGCGGCGCACAGAAAAAATTCTGTTTGCTACAAGCTCAGTAGGGACATCTGTCACAGCTAGCTCTGTTACAGATGTCACATCCTCAAGTAAAATTTTTGTAAAAGAAGGACAGATTTATTGCGGGTGTTCTATGCCGTACCGCTTCATGCGGCGATACAGCGTCATACGGGATATACCCATCGCATTCGCAGCAGCAGTCACATTCCAACGTGCAGCACGCAGCTGCGCAAGCAATTGATTCGCTTCCAGGCTATTCAACGACAGGTCTTGAAAAGAGGAACCGACAGTAAAAGTGTTATTGAGTGGAGCGCTGAGATATTCAGGCAAATCGATTAACGTAATTTGATTATCGCGACAGACGGCTGAAGCAAACTCAATCACGTTACGTAGTTCTCGCAAGTTACCTGGCCAGCTGTGAGCAAGTAATGCAGCTCTGGACTCAGCATCTAAGGTAGGCGCAGGTTGATCAGACGATTTACGACCATGCAGCGCAAGAACACGATCAATGATCCACGACAAATCTTTACGCTCACGTACGGGTGGCAAGGTAAAGTGTGCGCCACTTAATCGGTAATATAAATCATCTCGAAATGCACCCTCACGCACCAGCGACTCAAGCACGCAATGTGTCGCTGCGACAACTCGAATATTGACTTCAACCGCACGCGTAGCACCCACTGGCAGCACTTCTTTTTCTGAAAGTACCCGCAGCAAACGTGCTTGCAGTGGCTTAGGCATGTCGCCTATCTCATCTAAGAATAGCGTGCCGCCATCAGCTTCTTGAATTAACCCACGCTTTCCTTTTGGCGAGGCACCAGAAAAACTTCCGGGCGCATAACCAAACAACTCACTTTCTATTAGCGTGTCTGGAATAGCGGCGCAGTTAACTGGCACAAAAGGGCCGTTACGTCGTTCACTACTTTGATGCAGGGCTTTGGCAAAGTATTCTTTGCCACTACCTGTCTCGCCAGTCACCAAAATACTAATCGGCGAATTGATCAACCGTGCTGCACGCGAAATCTGACGATCTAATAAAGGGTCACCACCAGAGAGCGCAGCTAATGGCTCTGGTGTGGGTGGCTCGATGCGTGCTCGCGCCGCTTCCAACAGCGAGCGAGCCGGGGCTAGCGCCGATAAAAATACTAATTTTTGTGTCCCACTAACCATTAGCGCTCGTCGATCGACTGGCTGCACAGCCACAAATCGATGAAGATCATCGGTCGACACATTAAGAAGTGAATCGATGCGACGACCAATCAACTCCTGCGGTGCGTCGCCAAAGATCAACTGCGCACGACGGTTATGGCCAATGATCTTGCCTGATCCATCAATGGCGATTAGGTATTCAGGACTTACCTCTAAAAATTCAGGCGCAGTAGACAACCTGAGTATCCACTCATGACGGAAGCGATGAAGGAAGTAAGCATTCTCAATCTGGTGCGAATACATGCGCACCATTTGCAATGCTAAATGCTGACTTTCTTTCTGTCCTGGCGATGTGAGCGCTGAGATATCCAGCACGGCCTTCATTTGGCCCATCGCATCATAAATCGGAGCTGCTGTGCAGGTGAGTGGTATATGAGTAGCATCGAAATGATCGCCCTGATGCACTGTCAATGCTTGACCGGTACTGATACAGGTTCCTACGCCACAGGTACCTACATTACTTTCATTCCAATCCGATCCTAAATAGAGACCCGCTTTTCTTAAGCTAGGATCGAGCTGTAAATCACCAATGAAATCAACCGTCACACCGCGCGCATCAGTCAACAAAACCACATAACCCAAACCTGCGACTTGATGATAGAGCGTCTCTAGGCCATGACGCGCTATGTGAAGGAATTCTTCAATCTGATCCTGACGCTCGCGAATTTGCTGCTGGGGCAAGATGATCGCTTCTTGCATACGAGTGGGATCAAGTTTGTGCTCATGCACGCAACGCATCCACGAATCACGAATGATTTCATCATGCAGCAAAACAGATGGCGTTTGCTTAGCCTGCTCAGCCACTTGCATCACTGTCTCAATGTGGTGCCTCTGCTCCGCGTGCATCGTATCTCCCATGAACATTTTTTGTTATGGCAGTCTGTCTTGCACAGACTTTTACTGTAGCGATCTAATTTTTATGCTGCCTTTTTAGACTTGTTATATTTGAAAGCACATCACTTTCTCTCTCTGTGATTATGGTCTACTTTTCTTCAAGAAAGAAACCATTAAAACGTTAATTTCACGCTTTGGGGTCATCAATTTATAAGTGCTTTAGTGAGTTGGGCTATGCTGCGATGCGAAAAATAAAATACAAAATGAAGTGCTTACATACAGATTAGCACCGTTAAAGCAGGAGAGAGCTCTTCGTGCGAACGCAAAAATAGGTCAAAGAAATTAACATTGAAAGCGAAAACACATCTATAAAATAGAACGAACGTGCTAGCTTGTATAAAGCGCACTTACTTTTATTTTTACTAAGGGAATAAGTCGAACGGCTGATCGTTATAGAGGAAAAGCTACCCACTACACGACAATAAGAGGCTGCGCCCGAACCAGCGATTTACGGCTCGGGCGAGTTAAAGAAGAACTAGTCTGTGGTAGTTTTTTCAGCAGGGTTAGTGCGCGCTGCTGCTTCGATAATGGCAACCTGCGCTTCAAACGCGCGCAAACGTTTATATACCGAAATCAGCTCGACGATCGTTCCCCAACTACGTACTAAAAACTGGAACGACATTTCAACCCGACCAAATGCACGCACTATCTGCTGCATAGCGCCCAGCGTAATCGCACCTGCAACCACCGTTGGGCCTAATGCAATGTAAGGAACGAGCACGCCAAATTGCAGATACGAAAACTTGGCGATATCAAAATACATGTAATGGAAAAATAGTCGGAAGTAGTTTTCACGAACCTGATTAAACAAATCCCTCACTACCGGCGGGCTACCGCGATTGACATCGTCTTCGGCATGCACTAATTCTTTGCGGTAGGCCGCTTCAACACGCTGGTTGTTATATTCAAGCCCGGGGAGTTTTACACCAATTAATGCCAGAGCTACCGTTCCCAGCAACGCGAATAAAATCGCTACATAAACAAGTGCATGCTCCACCTGACCAAATACAGGCACTTCGCTAACTTTTTTAGAGAGCGTCCACAATATCGGTAAAAATGCGATCAAGGTCATGATCGAATCGATCATGTTTGATCCCAAGGTTTCCATAATGGAGGCGAAGCGCTTGGTATCTTCCTGAACTCGCTGACTGGCACCTTCTATATGCCGCAGGCTCTCCCAGTGCGCCATATAAAAATCATTCATAGACTCACGCCAGCGAAACACCCAGTGCTTAGTATAAAAACCCAACAAGACCGCGACGAGTACGTACACGCCGGCTAGCTCACCAAAACTAAGAAGAAACCCAAAAAACTCTTCAATGGATACAGCGCCTGGTTTACTCAAAGCTTTTTGTACGACATCGTAAAACCCACCGAACCAGTCGTTGATCTTTACATCAATTTGTACTTGATACCAGGTTCCGCCAAAAATCAGCACTGCACCAGGCCAGGCCCACAATGCCCAATGTCGGGACAGAAAAAAAGATCTGAACATGCTCGGCCTCTAGTAAATTATTATTATAAAAAGTGTCTAACTATTGTCGTAGTAACGTTTTACTTTAGATTGAAATTTTCACAAGGATCTTTACGTTCTGCACGCTCAGCAATCCAAATGAAATCATACTGTCCTGATACAGACTGCAGCAGGTCTTGAGTGCTGCTGCCCTGCTCTAAGAAACCAACACTTACCACTTTGCTCTCAGGGGCGACGCTAGCTAATATTTGTGGCACGCCGTAGTCGCGCCGCACATGACCATTACCCGCTATCAGTACTGACGGACGACGATCCAATAAATTATGCGCCAATGACAAATCAGTCATTCGCTGTGCGAATCTCATCCTAACCAGATATTTCTCAGGCAATTTACCGCAATGGCCGTCAACTAAATCATGATCTAGCTTACGCTCGGCGGTCTCATCAAGACGCGATTGTGTATACGTTTGTGACATACGCTCTGGAAGGCTGCTAACCCCCTGCAAAAACATTCTTCGCGCCTCCTCTTTTGGGAGATTGCCACCAACGACAGTAAGTCCTTTATCTTTAATTTGCTCATACAGCGACTGATGTATGGGCCAGTCCCATCCTTCAGTATCAAAGCCTGCTGCTTGTAAATCTTCTTTTATGACTGACTGAAAATTTACTTGATTTGGCGCAGGCATATGCTCACTAACAACGGTACGACGATGATCAGCAAAGCGAGCAATTAATCGTCCGCGAGCCTCGTGATGAAATTTATTATCGTGCAATTCGCCCAGTAATACGATATCGGCAGATTTTAAAATGTCAGAAAGCGTCGACTCATCGGTCACTTTACCCGTACGTACATCAATAATTTGGGCCGATGCCAGCGCTCCAACTAATGTCAGTGCGCTCGCAAGTAAGCAATGGCCGAAGAAGTTAATCCGCACGAACTGCTTCCACTTGAATTTGTAATTTCACTTCAGGAGCAAAGCGCGGGATGCCGTAGCTCAAACCATAATCACTGCGGTCAAAGCGCGCCGAAGCATCTGCACCACATACTTCGCGCTTCAACATGGGGTGCATCATGCATTTAAAGTGATTAATTTTTAAAGGCATAGCTTTGGTCACTCCCAACAAAGTCATATCCCCCTCAACCGCGACCAATTTATCGCCCTCAAATTTAAGCAGACTACTTTTGTAGGTAATCGTTGGAAATTTTTCTGCGTTAAACATATCTTTTCCACGCGCGTTTTCATTCATTTTTGCGTGACCAAAATCAATCGAAGTCGCATCAATGGTAATGTCCAAACTACCTCCATTTGCTGCCGCTCTGTCAAGCACGACTTTACCGCTAGTTTTAGTAAATTTGCCACGCCAAAAAGACAAACCTAAATGATCTGCCTCGAAGCTAGGATAAGTATGGCCAGGATCAATGTTATAGCTCTGGGCATATGCGCTGGATATACCCATCGCAAAAAAAGCGGCTATCAGCAAACTAAATTTTTTCATGAAACTGACCCTTTATTGAGTGCCGACTATGCGAAACTTGATAATAACTTCATCGGCTACAACACTCGTGTCTTTCCAAGTACCGTCACCAATAGAAAATGCTAGACGCTTAATCGGAAGGCTGCCCTCAAAAACATGTGCAGCACCTTCTTTTCTTACGTTAAGTAGAAAAGTTACGTCCGCAGTTTTACCTTTGATGGTCAGCTTACCGGAAACCTCCAATTTACCTGCGCCCGAAGGGATGATTTTTCCTGCAGTGAAATTCGCTTTGGGAAATTGAGCACCATTGAACCACTCTTTTTTTTGTACTTCCTGGTTGTAATCTGGATCACCTAAATCAAAGCTGGCGATATCGATATCAACAATCGCTTTTGCATTTTGTGGTTTGGTGGCATCGTAATCGATCTGAGCTGAAAATTTAGTGAACTTAGTTTCTATAGGAACGCCTATCTGTTTAAACATCGCCGTTACTGAACTTTTGCTCGAATCAACCTTTACAGGAGCTGCATGCGCGCTCACTGTCAATGTCGCCCAAAAAGCAAACATGATCCAACTAGGTACTACTGTTTTTTGATTCCGCATGGACTTCCCTTGGGTGAATGTCTTAATCGATCCGCATTTTTCATGCAAAAAGAGAAATTACTACGCTCTACATAGCGCTATTGTGCATCCAAGCCAGAAATACTGCCAGACAGACCAAGGATAGCCCCACCCTTAGTGGCCAGGATCACAGACCTCTACACCAGTTATTCATCGCGATCATAGTTGATGCGTTGAATGTGAACCAGTCGCTTTCAGCCATGCCTAAATAAGAACCGCCAATCGTGCGGTTTCCCTTAGGTTTAACTGGAGAGACGACATGAATTTCATTATCTGGATAGTGATAGGTGGCTTGATAGGCTGGGCGGCCAGTTTAGTGATGAAAACTGATGCACAACAAGGTGTGGTTCTCAATGTAGTCGTGGGCATCGTAGGCGCCTTGGTTGGCGGCTGGTTGCTGGCTCCCCTATTTGGTACAGGTACCATTAATCAAAATGATTTCAGCCTGGCGTCATTGGTGGTTTCTCTACTGGGCGCAATCATTTTGCTTGCGGTCGTCAATTTACTTCGCAGAGGTGTACCTCGTTAATTAAAGCTCTAGTGCGCAGTGAGTTAAGCAATTTCTAACTTACTGCGTATGAGTAGTTAGCACAGCTTCATCTAGCTTAGTCGAGATGAACGCGTATGCGTAATTGACTGCGTACTGATTGATTGTGTAATCGTCCGGGAGTAAAGCGCGCCTCTAAAAATCGCTGTTTCACATCCGCTAAAAGTCGTTCAGGTAGATCGGTGTCTATGGAAAATGGTTCAACAATCACTTGATCAACATCACCATATTCATTAATCAGTAACCTCAGATTCAGCCATTGGGCTTGAACGCCACGAAAATTTTCAAGTAATTCAGGATCGATATCTCTCACTATCTGGGGCTTTAAATCTAATAGCGAAGCCGGCAAATAGGGACTTGCCATCGGTGACAGCGGAGTAATTTCCTTTTTTTTATTACGTATTTTTTTTTCTATTTCAGGAAAAAATATATTTGACGAGGATGACTCCTCATCAGAGGGTAACTCAAGTAACGAGACGGCTATGGTTGAGTTAAATTTGGGGTGGCTTGTTGTGAGATACAAAAATAAAACTGCAGCGCAAACATGCAATCCCAGCGAAACTATTATAAAAATAGTTTTATTACTGCTCATCTAACTCGCGCCAGGATACTCGTTTGACCGCATTAACCGTCGTAGCTGGCGCAGCACTGCTGATATTGGTCACTTTGCCCGTTTCATCAGTCAACAAGCCGAGGATTTTCTCTCCCAATTTGATGGTTCGCATACCTGCTGTCAGGCTACTCTCTAAAATTTTTCTAGCTACAACTTGCCTAGTAGCTAAGGGCAAATAGCTGCCGGTTAAATAATCGAATTCATAAATCCAACTTTGCGCTGTTGGACGGCAAGCTACTTGATCAGGAACATTCGAAACAACGCGCAAAACGCCTAGCTGCTGTTCGGGATCTAACGAAACACGCTCCCCGGAATTTTGAATAGCATCTAAATCCACATACCAACCCGCATTCGTTTGCCAATCCACTGCTAACGTGGTTGATCCGGTTAGTTCATTCGCATTAGCACTCTTAACCAGGTTTTGCTGTATCAACTTTCTAGAAGCGCGTATATCACCCATCCCTGTACTGGTGAGTTCATCTTTGATGGTATATATAGATTGCACCGACTTATCGCTAAGATCACTCATTCCAAGATAGCTCCCCGTGCCAATGCTAATCACGGGTATTTGTTGCGAACCTACGCGTACCTCAGATAACTCGGGTCGCGTAGTAATCGCTTGCGCCTTATTGTCTTTGCTAAAGTTTGCAAGAAGCACAGCCTCACGACCCGATGGCGGATACAGATCATCGCTATCAAAACGCCAAAGATTTCCGAGTAAATCACCGCCATAAAATCGACTCGCCGTATTATCTAAAGCCGAATCAACCCACGCATTGATCTGGGTAAGGCCAGCAGGCGAAGCCGTACTACCTACACCGGTATTTATTTTTTCCAGTAGCTCACCTGTATACGCATCAAGAATAAATAGAACTCCCTGACCACTTCCAGGATGAATATTGTTATAGCCCGACGTCAGGGCAACAATCCAGCGACCATCTCGCTGCTTAGTAATAATTGGCTTGCCCATGGCGTAGCCGAGATCGCTATCGTTCGACTGATTGAATCGCCATAGAGGCTTAGGGGTATCAGGATCGGTTACATCAAGAGCGAAAAATTCGCGTCCCGCTGCACCTAAGCCGGCTACCAAAATAGTGCGCCAAGCTGAGGCAGAGCAACTGACTGACGCAGCACCTGGACATATATCGCCAGCGACTGGTGAGCCATCAAGTAAGTAAGTCGACTGTTGACCAAATTGGTTATCTGCCAATTGGTACAAGCCAGGAAGAACGGCTGCAGGAATAAACGCCCATGCTTCTACTCCCGTGGCTGCACCGAGCGCATGTAACATTCCATCGTTAGCCGACACGTACAACACACCTTTGCGATTGACTTGCAGATCATCTCGGAACGCACCGTAGTTTTCATCGGCATATCGAAATGCAGGTCGCCCGACATACAAAGGTTGAGCACTCATGACGGCACCCAGCACATGATCACGCCTACGAAACAATTTCAGGCTATTTTCTACTCTATTCTCAAAGGCAAATTGCCCTCTCAGATAATTGACTAAGCGCTCGCCGGTCAGCTCCTTACTCTGCGTTGATGTCAGGTTAAAACATTGCGAAAGTCTGGCCCTAGAGGAACATCTGTTTTCAAATAATCTCTTTTCCATGCTATCCAATTCTGACCATAGAAAATTTTTGATGACACTCGCATCCGCAAAAGATTGCACCCAAATTTTCCTCTTGTCAGCAAATCTGTCGACACGCTTATCCAGTTGGGTTGATGCTGACCATTCAGCTTGAGTAGAGAGGCTGCCATCGGTTAGGTTAATCCGTCTGGCTTCGATATCGCCATCCCAATACATACTGCGAAAACTCGATGCAAATAATAAATTGTCACCTTCTACTGGCTGCTGGCTACTGGTCGATGCAGCCGCCGCCGCTCCTATCGATGCGCGAATAGTAGACAAGGTGCCAGACAGTGCCCGAGAAAGTGATTCAGGATTGGAGGCGTTAAAGTAGCGCCCTCCTCCATTCACAGCGGCATGCCAAAGATCATCGACTCGTTCAGGGCCGCTATAAAACATAGGATCAGGCCAATCGCGACGACCATTAAAAATTTCTTTAAAGTCACCCGAAATCGCCTCGGCATAATCTTCTCGATAATGCAAACTACCTGACGCACCCAGCCCCACCGTGTGGGTCACCATGTGTTGGAAATTTCCATCTCGACTACCCGGTGCAACCGGTACATTATTAGTGCACACGTCTCGCT
>JBEGSP010000043.1:0-9715 GCA_041179845.1 Pseudomonadota bacterium | reverse complement strand
GGTAACCTCGCCCTATTGACGCATTTAATCGGTACCCGTTGGATGCCTAAGGTAGAGCAGGGCATTCTTTTTGTTGAAGATATCAATGAACATCCCTACCGCATTGAACGAATGACGTTGCAGTTATTGCACGCGGGTGTTTTACACAATCAGCGGGCCATTATCTTGGGTGATTTTTCAGCTTATAAGTTGACTGATTACGATAATGGCTATGACTTTGCGGCTATGTTGGCTTATCTGCGTAAGCAAATTCAGGTGCCGATTCTGACTGGACTGCCTTTTGGTCATGTGCGTGACAAGCTCACTCTGCCAGTCGGAGCGCACTGCCGTCTAAGCTCGAATTCAGAAGAATTTAGTCTGCATTTCAGCGTCTGATAATCATCATTGTCTGGCTTCCTGCCAGACCGTTGCGCCGGTGATAAACTTCACCACTTCGCTACAGATACGTAAGGCTCGGAGCTTGTATCTGGCGCCAATTTTTCTGAGACATGATGGGCCGGAGCCCACACCGTATGGAAATCAAAACAATAGAATTTGAACGCCCCTTAGTGGAAGGTGGCCGAGGTTTGGCCTCTGCGTGGTCACGTGTGCCTGAGGCTGTATCACCGGATCAACGGTTGCAGCTCAAAGACAAAATTCGCCGTCTGCTGAAAGAAAAAGGCGCTGTACTGGTTGCGCATTATTACGTCGATTCAGATCTGCAGGACCTTGCGGAAGAAACCGGCGGTTGTGTTTCGGATTCGCTGGAGATGGCTCGCTTTGGGCGCGATCATGCGGCGCAGACCTTGGTGGTCGCCGGTGTGCGCTTCATGGGCGAAACGGCAAAAATACTGTCGCCGCACAAAACAATTTTGATGCCTGATCTGGATGCGACGTGCTCGTTAGATTTAGGTTGTCCTGTGGATGAATTTTCGGCGTTTTGCGATGCGCATCCTGACCGCACCGTTGTTGTTTATGCCAATACGAGTGCAGCGGTAAAAGCGCGAGCTGATTGGATGGTGACCTCGTCGATAGGTTTAGACATCGTCGCGCATTTACATGCGCAGGGTAAAAAAATTCTGTGGGCGCCTGATCGCCATTTGGGTAGTTATATTCAAAAACAAACTGGCGCCGATATGCTGTTGTGGCAGGGTTCGTGTTTGGTGCATGACGAATTCAAAGGGATAGAACTTGAATTACTCAAGCGTGAGCATCCCAATGCAAAAATTCTTGTTCATCCTGAGTCACCTGAATCGGTAGTGGCGCTGGCCGACGTAGTGGGTTCAACTTCGCAATTGATTGCAGCCACAGCGGCGCTCGATGCGAATGAATTTATTGTGGCCACTGACAACGGCATTTTGCACAAAATGCGTCAGGCGGCACCGGGCAAAGTATTCATAGAAGCACCCACGGCCGGCAATAGCGCCACGTGCAAGAGCTGCGCGCATTGCCCTTGGATGGCAATGAATTCGCTGCAAAATCTGGCGGATGTTTTAGAGAGCGGTCGCAACACCATTTCAGTGGATGAAGCGATTCGAGCCAAGGCTGTAACGTGCATCGATCGCATGCTCGACTTTGCAGCGGCACGCAAAGCGAATGTCCGGCCTTCTGCCGATTTGGCCGCGGAACACAATTTGTTTGCCGGCCTAGGCCCGGCATGAGTACGCTGCACAACCCTTTCGCTCCATTTGATGCGGCGCTATCGCTAGCCTTCGAAGATAACATTCGCTCTGCACTGGCTGAAGATATTGGTTCGGGCGACTGGACTGCGCAACTGATTCCAGCATCAGCTCACGTTAAAGCGCGAGTGGTGGTGCGCGAACCAGCGGTACTGTGTGGTGCTCCGTGGTTTGAAGCGGTGATGCATGCTGTCGACTCACGAATTGCTATCGACTGGCATGTAGCCGAAGGTGATGTGATGACCGCTGATGCCGAGGTTTGTTCCTTAACCGGCCCTGCGCGTGCGCTCATGACTGGCGAGCGCGCTGCTTTAAATTTTCTTCAGTTGTTGTCGGGCGTTGCTACTAATACGCGCGACTATGTGAACCTGATTCACGGTACGCGCGCCGCTATTTTAGATACACGTAAAACAGTGCCCGGTTTACGCCTTGCACAAAAATATGCAGTACGCGTTGGTGGTGGAAAAAATCAGCGCCTGGCTTTGTATGACGGAATTCTCATCAAAGAAAATCATATCGCTGCGGCAGGAAGCATTGCGGCGGCGATGGCGGCGGCGAATGCTTTGCATTCCGGTGTAGGCATTCAGATTGAAGTTGAATCGCTCGATGAGCTACAGCAGGCGTTAGATGCTGGTGCAATATCTGTTTTGTTAGATAATTTTTCTGTCGCGATGTTGCAAGACGCTGTGAAGATAACTGCAGGGCGTGCTGTACTCGAAGCTTCAGGTGGTATCGCTCGCTCAACGATACGAGCCATTGCCGAGACGGGTGTTGATCGCATTTCTATCGGCAGCCTGACTAAAGATATCAAAGCCGCCGATTACTCGCTGCGCGTCGTTTGAGTAGCGCAGCGTTTGATGAGCTCGATGTTTAAAGCTCTAAGACTTACGCGAACCAGTTTTACGTTTAGGTGACAGCACTGTGGGTAATGCCTTGGGCAGCGTGTCAGGATAATCCAAGCTGTAATGCAAACCTCGACTCTCGCGCCGCGACTTTGCGCTACGAACAATCAGCGAAGCAACTTCAACTAAGTTACGCAATTCCAGTAAATCGCGCGTGATGCGGAAGTTTGCATAGTATTCGTCGATTTCTTCTTTCAGCACTGCTAAGCGATGCTGCGCCCGTTCCAGCCGCTTGCTGGTGCGAACGATGCCAACGAAATTCCACATGAAACGACGCAATTCATCCCAGTTTTGGGTAATCACGACTTCTTCGTCGGCGTTGGTGACGCGACTTTCATCCCATGCTGGCAATTTCGTTTGCTTGGGCTGGGCTTGACGTTCAATATGCTGCGCAGCTGCGCGACCCAGCACCACGCATTCCAATAATGAATTACTCGCTAAACGATTCGCGCCGTGAAGCCCTGTGTAGGCGGTTTCGCCAACGGCATATAAACCGGGCAGATCAGTGCGACCAGACAAATCAGTCACGATACCGCCGCAGGTGTAATGGGTCGCTGGTACGATAGGGATAGGTTGTTTTGTAATGTCGATACCTAGTTCAAGGCAGCGTGCATAAATCGTTGGGAAGTGTTCTTTCAAGAAGTCAGCGGGTTGATGGCTGATGTCGAGTTCAACGTAATCTAATCCCCGTTTTTTCATTTCAAAGTCGATCGCGCGTGCCACGATGTCGCGTGGTGCGAGTTCGGCACGTTCGTCATGACTGAGCATGAAGCGTTGTCCTGCTGCGGCCCCTGCAGCAGCCGGCAGCTTGAGTAGTCCACCTTCACCGCGTACTGCTTCGGTAATCAAAAAAGATTTAGCGTAAGGGTGATAGAGGCAAGTTGGATGAAATTGTATGAACTCCATATTCGCAACGCGGCATCCAGCCCGCCAGGCCATGGCGATACCGTCACCCGTCGCTGTGTCTGGGTTGGTGGTGTACAGATAGACTTTGCCGGCACCGCCGGTTGCCAGCACAGTGTGATCGGCGGCGATCGTTTGTACCTGACCGGTGGTGACGTCTTGCACGTACAGACCCAAGCAATGAGGCGTGCCGTCTTGCACACCGACTTTGTCTGAGGTGATCAGATCAATCGCATAGTGATGTTCAAGCAGCGTGATATTCGGGTGACGACGTACTTGTTCTTCCAGTGTTACTTGCACGGCATGACCGGTAGCATCTGCTGAATGAATGATGCGACGTTGGCTGTGCCCACCTTCGCGAGTTAGGTGAAAGCCCATTTCAGCATCATCATCGCGAGTAAACGGTACTCCTTGAGAAATTAACCACTCAATCGCTGCGCGGCCTTGTTCAACGATGGCGCGGGTCGCTCCTTCATCACACAATCCGGCACCGGCGATCAGTGTGTCGCTCACGTGCTGGTCATGGCTGTCGGCGGAATCAAGTACAGCGGCGATTCCCCCTTGGGCCCAATCGCTGGCGCCGTCGCGTAGCGCTCGTTTGGAAATGACGACGACTTTGCGGTGGTCGGCGAGGTGAAGGGCAACGGACAGGCCGGCAAGGCCGCTACCCACAATGGCAACATCGAAATTCATGAATAAGACCAGTGATTAGTATCGTTAAGGGCGAGAATGCTAGAACTATAGGCTATTTGCTATGACTTCGTGCTTGCCGGTTCGTTAAAGGGATGAGCATGAATGCTTGAGATCGTGTCAGTTGAATGTCCTGCATTCGATCTATATCAAATTCCCAAGTCACTTGGAAGGAGTGTGATAATTTTTTCAAGTATAATCGCGACCACGTTGAGATTCGAGTAGCAGTGGTGCAGGGCTTTCTGTAATTCCTTACTTGGTTGAGACGCTTTTCTGGCGGCATCCCCGCCGTAACCGAACTAAGATAGGAAGTAAGATGGCAACAGGTACTGTGAAGTGGTTCAACGATGCAAAGGGATTTGGCTTCATTACTCCCGATGAAGGTGGCGAAGATCTGTTCGCACACTTTTCCGCAATTCAGTCGCAAGGCTTTAAATCATTGGCGGAAAACCAGCGTGTCAAGTTCGACGTAACGTCCGGACCTAAAGGCAAGCAAGCTTCGAACATCCAAGTAGTATAAGTAAGTCTAGCCCCGGTAACCCGGGGCTTTTACTTTCTGTTGTAGCTCATTGAAA
The DNA here is from genome assembly GCA_041179845.1 of Pseudomonadota bacterium. GTDB lineage: Bacteria > Pseudomonadota > Gammaproteobacteria > Burkholderiales > Burkholderiaceae_D > Pernthalerella. The sequence continues at coordinate 4,987 of JBEGSP010000043.1, read as the reverse complement.
GTTAGATGTTCTGAAGACCACTCGCACTTCTTTCATTCTTCCGTTGTTTCAGTCTGATCTTCACTTCTTCCAATAGTTCTCTTCCGCGAACGCTCGCCTGAGAAAATCCACGAACACGCGTATTCGCAGCGGCAAGTGCTGGCGCTGAGCGAAGACGGCATAAATATCATTGCCCGGAGCTGAGAATTGGTCGAGTACCGTCTCTAGGGTACCGGATTCAATCTCCTTACCCACTTCCCACATAGAGCGCCAAGCTAAGCCCTTGCCTGCAAGAGCCCAGTCGTGCAGCACCGTACCGTCGTTGCAGACCATGTTGCCACCGACTTTAAGGGTGACGCTTTTTCCTGCTTGCCTAAATGTCCAACCGCGCTGGCTGCCAGCGCTAGAAATCGCTAGGCAGTTATGGCGCGACAAATCATCCGGTGCGGCGGGGCGGCCGTGTTTGCGAAAATACTCAGGTGATCCGACTACCACGCGTTGATTGTCGGCGAGCTTGATACCGATCAGGCTCGAATCGGATAAGTCAGCAATACGAATGGCGATGTCGACGCCTTCGCCGATAAGGTCAACCACACGATCATTCAGATTTAAGGTGACGGTCACATCTCTATGCTCTGCCAAAAATGACGGAATCAGCGGCGCCACGATTTGCCGACCAAAACCTGCAGGCGCCGATACGCTCAGGTGACCACTGGGACGAGCGCTGCGTTCAGACGCCTGAGCTTCGGCGTTTTCAAGATCTTGCAATATTCGTTGGCAATTTTCTAGGAAGGCCACGCCCTCAGTCGTTAGTGCGATTTTGCGGGTGGTTCTTTGCAAGAGTTTGACGCCGAGCCGCGCTTCTAATGCGTCAAGCCGTCGGCTGATCACTGCAGGCGCAATGTCTTCAGCTCGCGCTGTCGCTGAAAGGCTGCCGCGTGCGGCTACATCCACGAAGGTGGAAATTTGTTTAAATTGATCCATGGCGACTGACCCGATATGGCTTCATCAGGTCGCTATTTATGACTAAAACGCAATAATAGCGCGAGTAAGCTCGGTTATAAGCACGTTAAACGTCTTAATGTGCTGGCCTTAAGGACTAACTCCGTTCAGTCCATGAATATAAGTGGTGATGCCCGCCAAAAGCATTTCTACAGCTAGCGCTGTGAGGATCAGTCCCATCAGGCGCTCAAACGCGGTAATGACGGCAGGCCCAAGAGCTTTGAGCAGACGTTCTGCTGAGAGCAGCACCATCAACCAAACCGCTGCCACCATCATCAGCGCGATAACGTATAGCCCCATACTCATGCGGTGGCTGGTTGAAAATAATAAGACGGTCACCAGTGCCGATGGGCCAGCCAGTGCCGGTATAGCTAAGGGGACGATGAGTGGTTCACTGCCTTGTTCTGGTGCCGGGCCAAAAATGCCTTCAGCACTGGGAAAAACCATTTTTAAAGCGATCAGGAAAAGAATCACGCCGCCACCAATACGTAAGGAAGTCGAACTTAACTGCAATGCGTCCAAAAAATAGCGGCCTCCAAACATGAACATCAACAGCAAAAAAAAAGCGATCAGACATTCTCGAACAACGACTCGTGAACGGCGCTCGGGTTTAACGTGGGCTAATGTGCTGATAAACAGAGGAACATTGCCGAATGGGTCAGTGACTAGCAGCAGCAAAACAAAGGTCTGAAAGAAATTTTCAGTCATGGGTTTTCCAAATCTTTGGCTCGTTATCTGCGGGTAGTAATGCGGGCTGTGATAGGGCGGTTACAGAAGTTTTATGAGTCTTTTCCTAAGATCGGCTAGCATTCGGTCTGTTCACCTTAACCATTGAGGAAGTAGTCATGTTTGACCAGCCATCGGGGCAATTCAATCGGCGCCATTTTTTGATAGGCGGTGCCGCGCTAGCAGGTTCGCTGGTTGTGGGCTGGGCACTCATGCCGCCCCGGCAGCGGCTAGATACCTCCACGGTGCCGCCTATGCGCAACGGTGATGTGAAGCTCAACGGTTGGGTCATGGTGGGTAAGGACAACCGCGTGACTGTCGTGTTGGCTAAGAGTGAAATGGGGCAGGGAATTATGACGGCGTTGCCGACCTTGGTTGCGGAAGAAATGGATGTGCCCTTGACTTCGATCAGATTGGTGCAGGCACCACTGGACAAAATCTATGGAGATACCTCGATGCTGGCGGATGGTTTGCCATTTCATCCCGAGGATCAGAGCGCGATTCATAACTTAGGTAAGTGGCTGTCGCGCAAAATCGAACGCGAGTTGGGCATTCAAGTCACTGGCGGCTCATCTAGCGTTAAAGATAGCTGGATGCCTATGCGTGAAGCAGGAGCCTCAGCTCGAGCGCGATTAATGCAGGCAGCAGCTAATCGCTGGGGTGTTCCTGTTTCCGAGTGCAATACCAGTGATGGCCGTGTCACTCACGCGCAGGGATTAAAAGCCAGCTATGGCGAATTGGCCGCCGATGCGGCTGAACTGGGCGATGTTTCGTTTCAACTGAAAGAAGCTTCCGCGTTTAATCAAATTGGTAAATCGCTACCGCGACTCGATATTCCAGCAAAGATTGATGGCAGCGCTGACTTTGGTATGGATATTAGGCCCAAGGGAATGGTGTATGCCGCGCTGTTGATGTGCCCACACTTGGGCGGTCGTCTGGCCAGTGTTGATACGCGTGCTGCAAATGAAGTGCCGGGTGTGTTGAAAGTGGTCAGGCTGAATCAAGAGCGCTCCGGTGCACCGGATGCCGTGGCGGTGATTGCGGGCAGTCGTTGGACTGCACTTAGTGCGCTCGATGTAGTCACACCTGTGTGGCAAGCTGGGCCGCATTCGCAATTGAATAATCACGCAGTCCTGCAACAGCTACGACAGAGCCTTAACGATGAATCAGGTTTTACGTATTACAGCGTTGGTGACGAGATTGATGATGATCAGTTACCCAAAGCTATCAAGGCGGAGTACAGCGCACCGTATCTGGCGCATACACCGATGGAGCCGATTAATTGCACCGCGCAGTTTATCGATGACCGTTTAAAAATCTGGGTGCCAACGCAAGCACCGTCGGTTGTCGCGGCAACCGCTGCTCGGGTAGCCGATATCTCGGTTGATCAGATTGATTTGAATGAAACTTTTTTGGGTGGTGGCTTTGGTCGTCGACTAGAAACGGACATGGTGGCGCAAGCCGTTGCGTTAGCGATGGAGATGCCGGGTGTGCCGGTGCAGTTGATGTGGCGACGCGAAGACGATATTGCTCATGATTTTTATCGGCCTGCGTGCGTAGCACGACTGGTGGCTGTGTTGGATGAGAAGGGCAAGGTCAACGCTTGGCAAAGCAAGTCGGCATCGGCCGCACCAATTCAACAGTTGCTGCAGCGCGCTTTTAATTTGTCGCCCTTTGGCCCGGACAAGACAGCGGCTGAAGGCTTGTTTGATCATCACTATGAAATCGAAAATCAACAGGTTGAACATGTGATTGTGGAGTCGCCTTTGCCCGTCGGTCCGTGGCGTTCGGTGGGGCATTCTCACCATGCGTTTTTCAAAGAAAGCTTTGTCGATGAGTTGGCGCATGCTGCCAACGTTGATCCGGCTGAATTTCGTCGCCGTATGTTGGCATCGCACCCACGTCACCTTGCTGTATTAAATGCGGCCGTAGAACGGGCGGGTAAACCAGCGCAGTCACGCGCTCATGGGCTGGCCTTGCATGCTTGCTTTGGCAGTATTGTGGCGCAGGTGGCGGAGGTCTCGGTAGAGCAAGGCAAACCTCGCGTTCACAAAATCACTTGCGCGATTGATTGCGGTACGGTGATCAATCCTGAAATTGTTGAACAACAAATGGAATCAGCGATTGCGTATGGCTTGTCCGCCGCTTTATACGGTGAAGTCCAAGTGAAAGAAGGACAAATCGTGCAAAAGAATTTCAACGATATGCCTATGCTACGTTTCGATGAAATGCCTGAAGTAGAAGTGGTGATCATGCCGAGCACCGCAGCGCCCGAAGGCGTCGGCGAGCCAGGTACTCCGCCCGTTGCACCCGCGGTGGCCAACGCATTGTTTAATTTAACGGGCAAACGTTTACGTAGCTTGCCTTTGAAGCTGAGCTGATTAAAAAAATTACAGCTCAGCCAGTTTGGTGAGTAAATTACATTCTTGCTGCCAGAGTGATCGTTCGGAAGTGCTGCTGGCTTCGCGTCGCAGATCATCGTCGCTGCGTTCGATTTGGGCTTCAAGTAATCGTCCGACCTGTCTGGGTTCGGGCATCATCGTGCCGTAAAAAGCCACGATGTCTTTACGCTGTATTAGGATGGTGGGAAAGTTTTCTACATCCAGATCACCGACCAGATCGGATTGATCTTCAATATCTATCCAAACAAACTGCTGTTCGGGATACTGCTCGGCCAGTGCATCAAATCCTGCTCGATATTGTTTGCATACATCGCACCAACCGGCGCACAAGCAGGCTACTACCCACTGACCTGAAGCGAGTGCGGCGGAGAGTTGTGGAAACGTGTCGGGAGTAAGAAACAGACTGCTCATGGGGTTATTTTACCGTAGGGACGCAGCGTTTTAACTCGTTGCGGCGGTTAGCTTATCGTGATGGCATGACGATGCTCCTGAATGTGTGGAGCGCGCACGGTAAAATGGCGCCATGTCGACTGTTTACCCCACCCTGATTGCGATTGAAACATCCACTGATCTAGCCTCTGTAGCACTACTGCGCGCTAATCAGCTGATTTATCGTGAATCTCAAGGTTCACAGACCCATTCGCAGACGGTGCCGCGTTTGCTGCAGGCTTTGCTAGAAGAGACGCAAATCGACTTGAGTCAGTGCGATTCGCTGGCGTTTGGTGCAGGACCGGGTTCATTTACGGGTGTGCGCACCGCGTGTGGTTTAGCGCAAGGTATTGCGTTTGGTGCCAACCTGCCTGTCGCTTCTGTGGTGACCTTGCTCGCGATGGCGGAACGTGCGCGAATCGCCGGTGCTGGTAACGACGTCTTGGCCT
>JBEGSP010000042.1:0-3701 GCA_041179845.1 Pseudomonadota bacterium | reverse complement strand
CATGGACGCTATCCAACCGGCTCTTGGATTAGAAGCCCTCACATGAGCTCGCACCAACCCTTCAGTAAGGAAGGCTGCACCATCTTTGTTAAGACGGGACATTTACTTGGTTAATTGAGATAGCCCCCTCAAACAGAAAGCTGTGCTTTTCATTTATTTATTGGCAGAATATGCAGCAACGACATTCCTTGCCGATCCAGCAGCAATACCATTTTTTCAGATGTCCGCTGAATGACCTTAAACAAAATCACCGAAACGCTGATCTTACTCAGCTATCGTTTGGCGACCTACACGACCAACAACTTGATTGATGATCCTGCGCTGCTGGCTTTGATCTTTTGTTGAGCGGTATAGCTTAGAACAGCGTATCGCCCTCTGCTTAGGCCCTATTCAAAGCTTCTAAACCCCATCTCTGTGGCAATCGATTGCCTTAACTCAAAATAGCTTTGCTATGCGGGCTTAAGCTCATGCATCCTGGTGGATTCTCAAAGTTGATGCCACATTAGATTTTTATATTTCTTCATTAGGAGGCTCTCATGGCCAACAAAAAAAAGCACTTATTGAGCATTGATATTGGAATTTCCGATTCGAACCGAAAAAAAATTGCGGACGGCCTGTCTAATTTACTCGCTGACAGCTATACGCTTTACATGATGACGCACAACTTTCACTGGAATGTCACAGGTCCACAATTCAATACTTTGCACACCATGTTCATGACCCAATACACAGAACAGTGGGCCGCCTTGGATATCATCGCTGAACGTATACGCGCATTGGGTTATCCAGCGCCGGGGACGTACAGCGAATTTAGTAAGCGCGCCTCAATCAAAGAAGTGGATGGTGTTCCCAAAGCTACCGAAATGGTTCGGCATTTAGTGAAAGCGCAAGAAGCCACTGCACGAACCGCAAGAAAATTATTTCCTTTAGCCGATGCCGCTAATGATCAACCCACAGCCGATGTACTAACACAACGTATTGACGTACATGAAAAAACAGCATGGATGCTAAGAAGCCTGTTGGAAGAATAATTTGGAATACCATCCATAACGCTTTAACGTTTTCGCGCATAAATGCGTTAAATAACAGTGGTAAATAAGAGCGGTAAACCCGCGCTGAATGGATGAAGCTAGCTACGGGAGTGACACTTATTAAGCGTGCCTGATTCAACCTCATCTGTTTACAGCACCAGTAATGACTGATGCTGAAACTAAGGGAAGTTTGCCCAATACGTGCAAGCTTCCCCAATACGTGCAAGCTTCCCTTTTCTACATCTATGTTTTGTTTATTTCAGACGCGCCGCAGTTTCGCTGACACGTTTACCAAATAATCGTGCAGTTTCTAAATCGCCTGGAAGCATTTCATCTGGGCTTGAATCCGATGGTGATTGCGCCATCGCACCACTGAACGATCCGACATAGTTAATATCATTACGTTGCGCTGCTTTTGCATTACTAGGCATCATGCCAGTACCCACCCAAACGCCAGCGTGCTGCATAGCGAGCGTAAACAGATAATGCAGTGTTGAGAGTTTGTCGCCATTCATGGTTGCGCTGTTGGTAAAGCCAGCGAACAACTTATCTTTCCAACCTTGTGTGAACCACACCTTGGATGACGTATCAGCAAACTTCTTAAATTGCCAAGTCACGCTACCCATGTACGTCGGGCTACCCATGATGATCGCATCAGCTTTAGCTAAACCTTCCCACTGAGCGTCAGTCAGATTACCTTCAGCATCGATAGCGTACAACGTGGCATTCGCACCTGCAGCAACCGCTTCTGCCATGCGTTTTGTGTGACCATAACCAGAGTGATAAACAACAGCAATATGTGACATAGAATTTCCTAATAAATTTTGAACGTAACAGCTGAAGAAGCGAAAAGCGATGGGCGCAAGCCAAAATTAACATTGGCCAAAAACTATCATTTTTACGCTTCAGCTTTCGTTAGTTTACGCGATTTGACCTGCTCACCTCTTAATTGAAGGGCGGATAAGGCTCTCGAATTCAAGCTCAATTATCCATGCTGATTAATATCCATCTATCGCGTTAGAAAGTCTCTTTATAATACGCAGCACTTTCTTTGATAGCGAAACCTGAATGATTGATCACCTAGACCATCTTGTACTGACCACCGCCAATGAAAGTGACTGCATTGATTTCTACACACGCGTACTGGGAATGCAACTTGAGTCATTCTCAGCAGGTGAGCCAGCTGTAGAACGCAAAGCATTTAAATTTGGAAATCAAAAAATCAATCTACATATCAAAGGTAAAGAGTTCGAACCTAAGGCAGATTTACCCACTCCCGGTTCACTCGATCTTTGCTTTATTGCTGATCGCCCCTTAATCGAAGTAATAGCCCAGCTAAAAAAAGAGCAATGGCCAATTATTGAAGGACCAGTTATCCGCACGGGTGCCATTGCAAAAATTAATTCGGTTTATCTTCGCGATCCAGATCAAAATTTAATTGAGATCAGCGAAATTTTATAAAAAATTACAGCCGACATTGACTGAATGATTTTCACTTCAACCCATAGCTTTCAACGTGATTAACGATCTTATGCCCAGCACACAGCCACTACTGCCCCGTCAACGCGCCGTTTTAGATATTCCACTTAATCGCCACTTAGGCATTGTGTTTGATGGCAGCGTCGATGGCGTCGCTAAGTCACATTTTCAGAGTACGCCTGAGCTGGCTACGTTTGATGGGCAGTTGCATGGGGGTGCGTTATCTGTTTTATTTGAAGTGGCCGCCTTTTTAGCCTTAGCCCCTTTACTTCAAGAGACTCAGCACGCCGTTACGCATGATTTGCATGTATCGCTGATGCGGCCGGTTCCAACCGGCGCTCGCTGCGATCTAGAGGCGCGTGTTGTGCGTTCCGGAAGAACGTTGGCTTTTATTGAAGTGAGTGCCTATGTTGAGGGTAAGCAGGTGGCGTCAGCACGGATAACTAAGTCGATTATTGCGATGGCTAAGGGATGATCAAATCCAAACAATTCAATGCATAGATCGCCGACTCTGTATGAGGCCAATGTTCATCTCTGACGTCAGATTCGACGCATAAAATTTTTCTATCATTTGCACAGACGTTCGCGCATTTCGAGCGAGCGTCAGCAAATCAATGCCATTCCCATAGAGCAGCCTGAACATAATCGATGTATGCCTAAGGCTATACAACGAACGCTGCTGCCCCAGCGAGCCTTGCTTCATACCCGCTGCATTGAGTACCTTATTGAAATGCTGAGAAATCAAGCGGCCAGCAATTGCCCGATCTTTGATGGATGGTAAAAATAAATAATCATTTGGCCCAGCGAGATCACTTTTCGCCATGTGTGCCTTTAGTCGCTCATACACCTTAACAGCAGGACGCAACGTAACAATTTGATTTTTGTGACGCTTAGTCTCTGGTAGCGTTAGACGTAGATATTCATAGTCGCGCCGCACGATTTCAACATGCTTGTGCTTGATATGAAAAATATCGCTAGGGCGCATAAAACCATTCACCATAAATCGAATTACCCAGACGATTTCAATTGGTATTCCATCGGTCTTTGTATAGACGCCTCCCACCTTATTGCGGTGAGTGGCAACAGCTGGCAGAGTCTGAAGTAACGATAGCTGTTTAGCCGCTACGACTAACTGTCGATACTCACTTACGGTGAACCCACCTCTGGGGACAGAGGTTTTTTTCACCTTGG
>JBEGSP010000041.1:0-4250 GCA_041179845.1 Pseudomonadota bacterium | reverse complement strand
ATCGAGTGAGCTAGTAAGACTGCCCATATGTTCAAAGAAGCCCAGCAATTGTCCGCATAAGCCGTTCACATTCGCTACTAATATAGCGGCTAACGAGATCATGAAACTAACATCACCTAAGCTCAGTTGATCGAGTGAGTAGAGATGAATCGCATAGGCGATAAACCCAATCTGAAATAGTAGCCCGCTACCAAACAAGATGGTGTTCATGAAAATGATGTACTTGCGATTATGCTCAGAGGTTGTACGCTCAATGTCGAGATCGCGAATCGCAAGTGCTTGTTCACGTTTTTCTGTAGCGAAGGAACGCACCAAATCAATATTGGTGAGTGTATCTACCAGCGTGCCTGTGACTTTGGCGCCTGCTTGTGTAAATTTTTTAAACATCGGCGCGGTGCGTTTTGCAAACCAGTAGCACAACGCGTAATACGCCATCATCCATAGCGCCATCGCCCATACAAATTCGGTTGAGAGCTTGGAGACTAAAAATAGTGTAAGTACGGTGGTGACGATAAGCCGAACAAAATCATTAAAAAATATCGAGACCAATACGCCGAGTGCGGTACCGGCTTGTTTAATGTTTTGTGCGAGGCTGCCGGCAAATTGCTGTTTGAAATAGCCTGCTGAATGTCGCATCACCCAAGCAAGTAATAATTCTTGGATCTCTTGGCGCACGGTCGGCGCGGTATACGCTTCCACATATTCACGCAGGCGATTCATCGCGAACGAGCCCAGCCAGACCAAGGCTATCCAGCCGAACACGCTAAGTGCAGTTTTTTGAAGATCGGGCGTCAGGCTGCCACCAGCCTGCAAAAGATCAAATAGCTGTTTTAGTAGCAGCGGCTCAAAGCCCATCAGCGCGATACCACCGGCCGCGGTGATGATCAGCAAAATGGAACGCAGCGGCCGCTGGCGACACACCAACTCAAAGTACATGCGCAGCGGCGAGCGAAGTTCGGAAGCGGATACCGGGCGGGGCAGCTCCTCGCGGGTAGGTTCGCGGGATGGGGGCGCAAGGGTTGCCGTGGCAGGCTTGGTCATTGCGGTATGTTTGGGCAGTTGGTTTCCAGAGAGAACTTATTATCTCAGGAATTGCCATTCGGAGAATGGTGTCAGGTAAGTTGGTTGATGGTCTTTACATCTGCGGTCCGGACGCCAAAATTAACCTTTCGATAAATAATGGGTGAGCTTAGTGATGAGTGATGGAGTTAGTTTTGGTGAAGTGCCGGCGTCGAATGACCAGATTGATTTGGTTAGTGGGGTATTCAAGCAAATGAATATACTTAGTAAATTCAATGCGAACCTAAATCAAAAATTCTAAGTGTTTGCGTATTTCACTAACTGTCTCTGGTAAAGATAGCGCACTCAGTTTATTTCTTATTATGAACGCGTTCCACTGACTAATTTTTTGAGGATTTTTTGCAAAATCATCTGACAATCCCAAAGGGATCGTGCTCGGTAACAGAGTATTGCGGCGGTTTAGAGTTGCAGTGATTGCTTGGCTTAAAAGGCTCTGCTCAAGCTCAGATGATCGAAGAATCATCCATAGGTCGAAATAGTCTTTCAGTCGAGTGTTGATCATGCCAAGCGCAATAATGGCTTCCAGTTTTTCTGCAACTACTGTGTAGCGCGAATAAACCCTCAGGCGCGGCGCCGGAAACTCTTCTAGCAGGGTGGGATAATCCGATGTTTCGGCATCCAAAGTAATAGCATCACCGTATCCGATATCGATCTGAACGACACATACAGCAGTATCAATTTGCCCAGTTAATTTAACACGTAATCCACCGTAACTAGCCTCTCTCCTAATTTCGTCGACTCGAACGCTTGTCGCGTCGAAGTCGATGCCATCTTCAGCGGGGATGCGGCAAATATCCTGGAATGATGCCTTGATTTCAGGTATGTCCGCTAATCCGAATCCAAGCAAATCAATATCGCGTGTCGGGCGAAGTGGAGCATCAAACCAGAGCTCGAAAAGAAGTGCGCCTTTGAGTAAAAAACTCTTGTTGTGGCTAGAGATGCTCAGTCTGTACAAAAATCGTTCAAGAGCATATCTAGTTAGAAAAAGTGAGTAATCTGCATTGGCAGCTTGGGCTTTAGTAAGGAGTCTGGCTTTTACTGAAGCTCCAAGATTTTGCACTTTTAATTCAGACTTTCAAGGTAAGGGCGCATGACGTTATGCATACGACATATTTTTGCGCAATGCCACATCTTATCCATATTAATGCGTTTTTCTTGCCAAGCTTGGTGAAGTGCTTCGAGGGCAATATCTAGCCCGATTTTGTTGCGGAATTTGAAGCAATCCACAATCGTTTTTTCGACGCTTGTAACGACTAGTTGGACGATGCCATCAATACTTTTTTGCTCGTTTCCTTCATGTAACGCTTCACCGGAAAATCTGACAATGTGTAACGGAGGATAGTCGAGCGCAGGAGGACGGGCCTTGACGTCAATGGCAATCCATATCTCGTGAGGAGATTGTGTAGTCAGGCCGTGTATTTGTAGGGCCGTAAGTAAGCAAAACACCGCATGAGGATATTTGATTGCAATGATCGCTAGATTGTCGTGCTCGCTGGCCAGACGATCTGCCGAAGCATAAAGACCTCGCTTAAGACGTATCAAATGTCCTTGCGACACAAGCTTGCTCAGCCCGGCTGAGTGCAGTCCAGCTTTTTTCAATTCGCCAGCGCGAACAAAGCCATGCTTTTTGGCTGGGATAAGGATGTCGAGATTGTTAGACATCCAAGTATTATTGCAAATTGTCGGTAAATGTAAATATATACCGACAATTAAGCATATTGATTTGCGCAAAAAGCACCAAATATATTACTTATTTAGAAATTATTATTCAATATACTGAACAATAAATTGGTTGGAGGTGCCCATGAATATGCAAGAACTTGGTGGACTAGTCCGCAAAAGAAGGGAGGCTCTTGGTCTAAGTCAGCAGCGTTTGGCTCAATTAGCAGGGCTCTCTCGCACAACGATCAATTTATTAGAAATGGGTAGGCTGACGGATCTCGGTATTGCGAAGGTGAACGATTTAATGGATCTGGTCGGTTTAACCTTGCATGCTGAATTTGACGAGCGTCCGCAACCAAACGCCCTATTGATGGCGAGTAGATCGGCAAGTGTTAGCTACAAAGAGATAATGACACCAGACGAACTGTTGACTGCCTTGACAACGGGGACAATTCCTACTGGACGAGATGCGCATGTCGCAAGCTGGCTCGATGAAGCGTCACTCAAGCTCGTAGTTTCGTCGGTTGAGCTAGCTTCGAAAAAATCAGCGGTGCCACCGAAACAGATTTGGAAACACGTGAACGCTTGGGCAAGAGAATTTCATTCACCTCGTCAAGCCTGGGCGTGAATACTAAAACGGCCCATTCAACTTCACGATAGCCAGATTCAAATACGCCGCAGTACCGACCCACACTAAATGCGGCAGCATCAACCACGTAGATACGCGCGAATAGGACCACGGAAGCACCGTGAGTATGAGCACGGATAACCATAAAGCGCCGACTTCCATTAATGCGAGATCGGGCCTATGCAGTTTAAAAAACAGCACGCTCCACAGAATATTCAGCACGCAGTTCATTAACACTGCAGCTAAAAAATATTTTTGTTCTTGTGAATCGCCGTTACGCCATGCGCGTACGCCTGCGATGCTGGTAGTGATGTAAAGAAGAGTCCACACCGGACCAAAGGCCCAATCAGGTGGTTGCCAGGAAGGCTTAACGAGCTGCAGGTACCAGGGTCCGATTTCAGTCGCTGCACCACCGATGCCGCCTACGACGAGCACCAGCAGAACAGCAATCAGAGTAGGTTTCTTGCTGGCAGGGGCCAGTTGAATCACGTTGTCATCACACTTTCACGAGACCGAGTAAATGTGCCATGTCTTTAAAGAAGATCTTCACATGCGCCATGGGTTTTGCACGAACGAGTTCTTTGTTCATGTACGCATCGAAGGTCAGCTTCTGAACATCTTTGTCTTTGCACATATCGACAAAACGCTCGCGTCGTTTGTCGCTTGAATACCAAAAGTACTGCATGATACCCAAGACCCAGAACACTTTGCGATGATCTTTCATAAACCGTTTGCGTGCTTTGGCGAGACTGCGCACATTACCTGTGGCTAGCAGCTCTTCAACAGCATCACCTGCTAAGCGGCCGCCAAGCATGGCGTAATAAATACCTTCACCCGATGCTGGTGCAACCACACCGGCGGCGTCACCTGCGAGTACGAC
>JBEGSP010000040.1:0-5417 GCA_041179845.1 Pseudomonadota bacterium | reverse complement strand
TCGCCGCTTGTCATTGCATCTGCAAAAAACTGATCACATTAAGCCATTAGATTCTGCGTCTGGTTGGGATAAAGCGTTGGTACGTCACCTCTATGACGTTCATCAAATTATTCAGAGCGATCCAGATGCAATTTCCGATCCTGAAAATTTAGCTCGTATTGTCTCAAGCGTCATCGTTCACGATGCGATTGAATTTGAAAACCAGCATCCCCAATTTTATTTAACACCATTGGTTCAGTTAAATGATGCACTTATCTGGGCTGGCGAAAGTGAAAGTTTAAAGAATCAGTATCAATCTTTTGTTGCCGACATGGTTTACGCATCGCCGACAGAAACGCCAAGCTTTGAAGAAGCGCTACATATTTTTTCGCTGACGTTGCAAACTTCTTTGGCTTTAATTAATGCAGAAGATATTGCTAAATCATTAGTAACCGCAAATAAAATAAATTAACTCAGAGTGGCAATCACGGGCGTGTGATCGGAAGGTTGTTCCCATTTTCTGGGGAGCTTGTCGATCTCACACGCTGTGCAGCGCGCTGCGAGTGATGAAGAGAGTAGAACATGGTCGATACGCACACCCATGTTGCGTCTGAAAGCCATCTGGCGATAATCCCACCAACTAAAACTTTTCTCAGCCTGAGGAAACATCCTGAACGAATCGGTCAAAGGCAACGCGCACAATCGTTGGAAGGCGGCGCGTTCTTCATCGGAACATAAGACTTGATCTTTCCATGCCACAGGGTCGTGTACATCAGCATCGGCAGGCGCAATGTTGTAATCGCCGAGTATCGCGAGGTTGGGATGCTGCTTCAATTCAGATTCTAACCAGCGCGCAAGTGCGTCCAGCCACTTTAGTTTGTAGGCATACTTGTCAGTACCTACTGCCTGTCCATTTGGAACATAGGCGCAAATCACGCGCATGTCATTCAAGGAGGCACTGATAATTCGTTGCTGCTCATCTTCAAACAGCGGATTATTCTTAACCACATCCGTCATCGCATGGCGTGACAGTATAGCGACACCGTTGTAGGTTTTTTGACCGGTAAACGCAACGTGATAACCGAGCGCCTCAATGTCTGCCTGTGGAAATTTATCATCAGTCATCTTGGTTTCTTGCAGGCAGAGCACATCGACGGGATTATTTTCCAGCCACTGCACAACTTGCGGCAAACGAACCTTGAGTGAATTGACGTTCCAGGTGGCGAGTTTCATAAGAGGGGAGCAATCGCAGCGTGAGTTGTCTGCGGATCAACGCGAAACGACGATCCGCAGACAGGATGTTTCTGACAGATTAGCCTTCTGCGCGGTCAATCAGAAAGGTCGTAAGCATCGGTACCGGCCGGCCGGTTGATCCTTTAGCGCCGCCGCTCTTCCAAGCGGTGCCCGCGATATCCAAATGGGCCCATTTGTATTTACGGGTGTAACGCTCTAGGAAACATGCCGCTGTGATGCTGCCCGCAGGTGGGCCACCGATATTGGCCATATCAGCGAAATTCGATTTCAACTGTTCGTTGTAGGCTTCTTCAATCGGCATGCGCCATGCGGTGTCGTTGGCGTATTTGCCCGCGGCGAGTAATTCTTCAGCCAGTGCGTCGTGTGCTTCATCGTGACGCGTGAACAAACCGGTGTTGTGATGTCCCAGAGCAGTAATGCAAGCGCCGGTCAGAGTAGCAATATCCACCACGCAAGCGGGTTTGAATCGTTCGACATAGGTTAGGGCATCGCACAAAATCAGTCGGCCTTCTGCGTCTGTATTCAAAATTTCTATGGTCTGACCTGACATGGAAGTGACGATGTCACCTGGGCGAGTAGCGGTTCCCGAAGGCATATTTTCGCAGGCGGGTATAACGCCTATAACATTCAGCGGTAACTCCATTTCGCCTACCGCTTGCATCGTACCCAGCACCGATGCGGCACCACACATGTCGTATTTCATTTCATCCATACCGCCACCGGGCTTGAGTGAAATGCCACCCGTATCAAAGGTGATGCCTTTTCCTACCAACACCACCGGCGCATCTTTCGCTTTGCCGCCCATGTGTTTGAGCACGATGAATTTTGGCGGCTGTACACTGCCATTCGTCACCGACAAAAAGCTACCCATCTTGAGGGCTTCGAGTTGCTTACGATCGAGTACTTCCACGCCCAAGCCCACTTCACGCGCCATCTGTTTAGCGCTGGTGGCTAGATAGGTCGGCGTACAAATATTCGGTGGCAGATTGCCCAGAGTTTTAGCAAAATCCATACCGTTGGCTACGGCTACCGCTTGTTTCAGCGTGTGTTTAGTCGCTGCATCAGCTGCATCTACGAGCAGAGTGACTTTACGAACGCCGGATTGCGTTTCATCTTTTTTGCTTTTCAGGCTATCTGCGCGGAATACGCTTTCGCGCAATGCCAGCACTTGGGTGCGAAGTGCCCAGTGCGCATCACGGCCTTTGATGCCGTCAAGTGGCAGCGCCAGCAGAGCATCATTGGCTCCGAGCTGAGAGAACACGCGCGTTACCGACTGAACCGCGGAAATGAAATTACGGTCAGAGACAGCATCCTGGGCGCCTAGGCCCACCAGTAGTACCCGTTTAGCCGGCCCGCTACTGCGATGAACCAGTAGGGTGGTTCCCGCTTTTCCGGTAATGTCCCCGCTTTTGACAGCCGCCGTGAGTGATCCTTTCAGATCCAGTGCTTTGGCCGCGGCGCTGAGTTTGCCGCCTTCGTACACTCCCACCGCTATACACGATGATTTGTGCTGTGCGATTGCGTTTTTGGTATTAAAAGATTTTATGCTAAAGTCCATGAGCGCTCCTTTTATCTAGGTAATTATAGTCTCCGAATGATTTTTCAGCGCGCAATCCGCCGCGAACTGCGTAATACGGTCGGCGCGGTCTTCACTACCCTGTTTACCATCGTCATCACCGTAATGCTTATACGGATACTTGGCGATGCAGCGGGCGGCCGAGTTGCCTCTGGCGATGTGGTTGCTTTGCTAGGCTTTGCGGCCCTCATTTATCTTCCCGTCATTCTTTCACTAACCGCTTTTGTTTCGGTGTTGTTGGTGGTCGCGCGCAGTTATCAAGACTCAGAAATGATTGTCTGGTTTGCCTCAGGTTTATCGCTGATGCGCTGGATCCGGCCAGTAATGGCTATCGGTTTACCGATTGTGGTGCTAACAGCAGCATTATCGTTATGGCTGACTCCATGGGCGAGTCGGCTGTCAGCAGAGTACAAAGAGACGTTTAAAAATCGCGAAGATATTTCACGGATTTCACCTGGAAAATTCCAAGAGTCTGCTTCTGGCGATAGAATTTTTTTCGTTGAAGGGCTTTCATCCGATACTCGCAATGTAGAAAATGTTTTTGTCAGCCAGTCGCGCGATAAAAATAATAGCGTGGTAGTGGCTCAGGTCGGTTCAGTCAACGTCGATGCACGTGGAGATAAATTACTTGAGTTGCGCAATGGTCATCGCTATGACGGCACTCCCGGCGCTCCCAATTTTCAAACGATGGACTTTGGGCGTTACGTAATCGTCATATCCAGTAGCCACCGCGAATTGGAAGACAACAAATCTGCGCGCGTCTTGGCGACGGCTGCACTGATCGCTTCACCAGAGCCTACCAATAAGGCAGAGCTTCTCTGGCGCATCTCTTTGCCTATCATGTGTTTGCTGCAGATGTTACTCGCTATACCCTTGGGTTTCGTTAATCCGCGTCGTGGTCGAACGCTTAATCTGATGATTGCCTTAGTGTTGGCCATTTCATATTTAAATTCTCTCGGTATCGTGCAGGCAGCGGTAGGGCAGGGTCGGATTTCATTTGGTACTGCTTGGTGGCCATTGCATTTGGCAGCTTTCTTAGTCATTACGCTTTTATTCTTTTGGCGAAATAACACCAATAGCCGCTGGCATCCTATGGCGCTACTAATTTTGGGACGACAGTTAATTTCGCGTAAAAGGACGGTCGCATCATGAGTGTGTTGCGGCGTTATTTTTCGGTTGAAATTTATCGATCGGTATTTTTTGTGCTGATCGCGTTTTTGTCCTTGTTCGCGTTCTTTGACATGATGGGCGAGATTCGGTCAGTAGGACGAGGCGCGTGGAATATCGAATATGCCTTTATCTACGTAACCCTCGGTTTACCTGCATATGCCTATGAACTGATGCCGATTGCTGCACTCATCGGAACCATTTACGTGATGGCACAATTAGCGGCACGTTCTGAATTTACTGTTATGCGTGCATCATCCTTGTCAATGGGTGGTGTCATCCGTTTGCTATTACCCATTGCCGTTGTCTTGGTGCTATTTACCTTTGCGCTGGGCGAATTTATTGCGCCTAAATGTTCTGATTTTGCAGAAAATTTTAAGCGACGCATGATGGGCGCCACCATTTCTTCTGAGTTTCGCTCAGGGTTGTGGGCCAAAGATGTGATCCGAGGATCGGACGGTAAAACGGTTGCTGGCTCACGATTTTTAAATGCACGTAAGGTCGAACCCGACGGTATCTTACGCACAGTAAAAATATATGAATTTGATCGCGAGATGCATATGCTGGCGATGATTTCTGCTAACGAGGCGCGTTTCATGGGTGATGGGCGTTGGCAGATGACTGCTGTAGAAGAATTGCGCTTTGCTCCCGATCGTTCGCCTGTCGAAACCCGGCAGCCCACCTTGGTACTTAGCCGAAAATTTGCATCTACCATTCTTCAGTCCGAGATCACCCCAGAAATCATGGCCGTGCTGTTGGCCGAGCCGAACAAAATGTCAGCCGTTGATCTCGCCCAATTTAGCCGACATTTAGAAGACAACAAACAACGAAGCGAGCGCTACGAGATTGCCTTGTGGACTAAGCTTCTCTATCCCTTAGCCGTGTTTGTCATGATGGCTTTAGCGCTACCGTTCGCCTATTTGCAAAGTCGTAGTGGTGGTGTTTCGTTAAAGATTTTTGTCGGCATCATGATAGGTGTGGCGTTTCACTTATTGAACAATCTTTTCTCGCATATCGGTTTGCTTAATACATGGCCGCCATTGGCTACAGCGATGGCACCGAGTGCGTCTTTCCTTTTAGCAGCTATCTCTACACTTTGGTGGGTAGAACGACATTGATGAAAAAGAACCAAGCCCTTGTTTTGTTTGCACACGGTGCGCGCGATCCGCGTTGGGCAATCCCCTTTGAGCGATTGGTTGAGCGCGCGCGCAATAAGCGACCCGATGTCAGCGTTTCTTTAGCTTTTCTTGAATTAATGGAGCCGCGCTTGCCTGCGGTGGTGACTGAGCTAGTGCAAAGCGGGCATGAAAAAATAAGCATCGTGCCTGTTTTTCTCGGGCAGGGTGGTCATGTATTGCGCGATTTGCCACCGCTGATCGAGGAGTTGCGGGAGACTTTCCCTCAGCTTGAAATTTCGCTCTCACACGCTGTGGGCGAAGAT
>JBEGSP010000039.1:0-2568 GCA_041179845.1 Pseudomonadota bacterium | reverse complement strand
TTGCAGGATTGGCGGGGATTGAGTGCCTTTCATTTGGGGTGATGGATTTTGTGTCAGCGCACTTCGGAGCTGTTCCTGGTGATGCGATGCGTAGCCCCGGGCAATTTAGTCATCCGCTGGTGACGCGTGCCAAAGTAGAAATATCAGCTGCTTGTCACGCGCATGGCAAAGTCGCATCGCATAATGTGTGCACTGAAATTAGAGATCTGTCGGTGGTCGCCAGCGATGCTACTCTGGCGTGTCGGCAGTTTGGTTACCAACGCATGTGGAGCATTCACCCTGACCAGATCAAACCGATACTGGCAGCCTTTGCTCCGACAGCGCATGAAACAGAAGATGCAGCCGCAATTTTGCTTGCAGCACGAGCGAATAATTGGGGCCCGATCCAACACCAAGGTAAGCTACACGACCGAGCAAGTTATCGCTATTACTGGACCGTGGTAAAGCGGGCTAAACAAACCGGGCAGGCGTTGCCAGAAAAGGCAGATGAACTGCTTTAACTAAAAATAATGCACAGGAGGCAGTATGCGATATTTGATTTTAATTTTTGTCGTCACTGCCTCATTACTGAGCGGATCAGTCAACGCTGCACAAACTGATCTGATCTGTGAATACGGCCTACGAATGTCGATCGCAGGCGACCACCGCAAAGACAGTGTAATTGAACTGATTTGGCAAGGGTATGTTTACAAGATGAAGCGCGTAGCAACATCGACGGGAGTCAATCGCTTCGAGCATCCACAAAGCGGTCTGATTTGGATCAGCATACCGTCGAAGGCGATGCTGCTGGATGGTCAAGAAGGATCACCCGTTGTGAGTGAATGCACGACGGTCGCTCGCGCAAAATAATAATTCACGTGAACAGTGCGCTCACATGACGAAGTTAAGCACCAAATAATTATCAAAGTTAATTCAAGATTACGATTAAAAACAAGGAGAGCTCATGTCGCATAACACGCTTAAAACGCTCAAGGAATTCAAGATTTCCGGAACTAAAAAAGGTAAATTTTATTCATTGCCTGCACTGAAAAAATCAACCGGGATCGATATTGATCGTCTGCCAGTTTCTATTCGCATCGTGCTCGAGTCAGTGCTGCGTAACTGCGATGGTAAAAAAGTTACTGAAGCTCATGTGCGTCAACTCGCTAGCTGGAAACCGAATGCGGCACGAACCGATGAAATTCCTTTTGTCGTAGCGCGTGTTGTTCTGCAAGACTTTACTGGTGTACCTCTTTTGGCTGACCTTGCTGCTATGCGCGGCGTCGCCTCTAAAATGGGGAAAAATCCTAAAAACATCGAGCCACTGGTACCTGTTGATTTAGTCGTTGATCACTCGGTGCAGATTGATCACTTCCGCGATAAAAATGCGCTCGATCTCAACATGAAACTGGAATTCAAGCGCAACAACGAACGCTACCAGTTCATGAAATGGGGTATGCAAGCGTTTGATACCTTTGGCGTTGTACCACCGGGCTTTGGTATTGTTCACCAAGTCAATCTCGAATATTTAGCGCGCGGCGTGCACCATCGTGAAGGCGTGTATTACCCTGATACGTTGGTCGGTACTGACTCGCACACCACCATGATTAACGGCATTGGTGTGGTTGGCTGGGGTGTGGGTGGTATTGAAGCGGAAGCCGGTATGCTTGGTCAGCCTGTGTATTTCCTGACTCCCGATGTCGTTGGCGTCAACCTCACCGGCGTATTACGCGAAGGCGTGACAGCCACCGATCTGGTGCTGACTATCACTGAGATGCTGCGTAAAGAAAAAGTCGTTGGCAAGTTTGTCGAATTTTTCGGTGAAGGTACGCAATCATTGTCACTCACCGATCGCGCCACCATCGCCAACATGGCACCAGAATACGGCGCCACCATGGGCTTCTTCCCAGTGGATGAAGCAACCATAGACTACTTCCACGGCACTGGCCGCACTAAGGCTGAAATTGATGCCTTCGAATCCTACTTCAAAGCACAAGGTCTGTTTGGCATTCCTAAGTTGGGCGAGATTGATTACAGCAAAACTGTTGCCCTCGATCTGACAAAAGTTGCGCCTTCTCTAGCTGGCCCGAAGCGTCCTCAAGATCGTATTGAAATCGGCCATGTGAAAGATACGTTTAAAGATCTGTTCGCCAAACCCATCGCTGACAATGGCTTTAATAAAAAGGCCGAAGACCTCGATGCTGAGTACACGAACTCCGATGGCGTCAAGCTCCACAACGGCGATGTGCTGATTGCTGCGATTACTTCGTGCACCAACACCTCTAATCCTAGCGTTCTGCTGGCTGCTGGTTTGTTGGCAAAAAAAGCGGTTGCTCTTGGTTTAAAAGTGTCACCGCACATCAAGACATCACTCGCACCTGGATCGCGCGTTGTGACTAAATATCTCGAAGCAGCGGGCTTGATGCCTTATCTCGAAGAGTTGGGTTTCGGCGTAACTGCGTATGGTTGCACCACTTGTATCGGTAACGCAGGTGATCTCACACCAGCGATGAATGAAGCCATCGTCAAAAACGATGTGGTAGCTACGGCCGTGTTATCGGGCAACCGTAATTTCGAAGCGCGTATTCA
>JBEGSP010000038.1:0-12016 GCA_041179845.1 Pseudomonadota bacterium | reverse complement strand
GGAGCTATGCTGATGACGGTACCGCTAGCGAAAAACCGTTCGAGTTCGTTCCAGCGCATTTGTGCGGTTTGTTCATTGAGTTCGCTTCGCAGCGAAGCAAGAATTTTTTCGTGAGTCATGGGCGGCTCAGAGTTCAGGCTGAAGTTTAATAATGCGGTGGTTTTTCATGCGGCAGCATGGCGTCTGACTCACGTGCCTGCAAATCGCCTAAGCGTTTAGCGAGTGCTTTGCAAAGATTATCTAGCTCATCAATTTGTTTTTGCTGTTGATAGACCGTTTTATTGAGCACCTCGAGCAAATACTCTTGATGAGCGATCTTGCTTTCGAGAGCTATCAATTGTTCGTCTAGGTTCATGGTGTTTTCGATGCGAGTTTTACGAAGGTTTACCCACTTTGCGGCACGCATCGGAACAATAGCGCACTTGCTCCCAATTTAACGCCCATTTTTTTCGCCAGGTAAACGGACGTTTGCAGGCTTCGCATTGTTTGACGGGTAAATTATGTGGGTTACGAAAAGGCTTCACTGTGTGAGTATTCATACGAGTATTCATGCGTGAATGATCAAACTGCAGCTGGTTTAAAAAATACCTGCCGCAATGTTTTATGCCGCCTTCGGTTTTTGTAGCAGCGCTTTTAAATTGGCGAGTCGATCTTGCGGCGTCACGGCTTCTTCTTGATCGGGCAATGCATCGCCTTCTTCCAGTCGCATTTCTTTAATAAACCGCGACGGCTCGCACACGATGTTTTCACGCACACGCTTACGTTTTTTACACCAGGTCAGCGTTAAGCTGCGCTGCGCGCGCGTGATACCGACATACATTAAGCGCCGCTCTTCTTCTATGCGCTGAGCGAATACTTCGGCGGGCGCATCGGGATCGCCTTTGTGCGGCAAGATACCTTCTTCTACGCCGACCATAAAGACGTGACCAAACTCTAAGCCTTTTGCCGCATGCAAGGTAGACATGCGTACGGCATCGGGATCTTGATCGCGGCCTTCGAGCATGCTCATCAGCGCGACCATCTGCGTTAATTCGAGCAGTGATTTTTCTCCGTCGGCACCTTCTCGACCGCCATTGCCTTTTTCTTTTAACCAGCCAATGAAATCAAGTACGTTCTGCCATTTTTCCTGCGCCTGTCTATCATCAAAGGCACCATATAAATACGGCTCGTAATCTATGGCTTTCATCATATCGTCGAGTACGGCGGCGGCATTTTCACCGGTGCCCGCCGCACCCACGCGCGCAGCGCGCGATTCAAGTTGATTGATGAATTCGCAAAATTCGCGCAAAGGAAATAACTGCCGTTCACTCAAGCGCGCCTCAATGCCACCTTTGAACACGGCTTCAAATAATGAGCATTGCCATTGACCTGAAAATTCTCCCAAGGCTTCTAGCGTTGCCTGTCCAATACCGCGGCGGGGTGTGGTGACTGCGCGTATGAATGCAGGATCATCGTCGGCATTGGCAATCAAGCGCAAATAACTCACGATATCTTTGATTTCTGCGCGTTCAAAAAAACTCTGCCCGCCTGACATCACGTAAGGTATGCGTTCACGCCGCAACGCTTTTTCTATACTGCGTGATTGATGATTGCCACGATACAGAATCGCGTAATCAGAAAATTTTGCGCGCCGCTCGAATTTATGTGCCGATAACATCATGGCGACTTGATCGGCTTCGGCTTCATCATCCTCCATTGCCAATACGTTGACGGGGTCACCAGCGCCATGCTCAGACCACAAGGCTTTTTCAAATAACTTGGGATTGTTTCCGATGACGGCATTTGCGGCTTGCAAGATGCGTGTACTGGAGCGGTAATTTTGCTCAAGCTTGATGAGTTTTAAATCAGGAAAATCGGTTTGCAATGTACGCAAATTTTCCATACTCGCGCCACGCCACGCATAAATCGCCTGATCATCATCACCCACGGCGGTAAACATAGGTTTTTTACCGGGGCCAGTCACTAATAGCTTCACCATTTCGTACTGGCAGGTGTTGGTGTCTTGGTATTCGTCGAGCAGCAGGTAGCGCAGCTTGCGTTGCCAGCGATCGCGCGCAGCTTCATCGGTGCGAAACAATTCAACCGGTAGACGAATCAAATCATCAAAATCGACCGCTTGATAGCTACTAAGCGTAGCGACGTAGTTTCGATACAAGCGCGCAGCTTGTGCTTCGTTTTCATCTTTGGCGATATTCAACGCTTGCTCGGGTGTGAGTAAGGCGTTCTTCCATAACGAAATCGCTTGCTGTAATTTTCGTATGAGCGCTTTGTCGGTCGTGGCGGAAAGATCCTGGATGACGGAATAACAATCATCGCTATCCATAATCGAAAAGCGATCTTTTAATTTCAAACTAGCTGCTTCGCGCCGCAATATGTGCACGCCCAACGAATGAAAAGTGGAAACGGTTAATTGTTTTGCGTGGCCAGGCTCATGCAATAGCTTAGCAACGCGCTCACGCATTTCCAGCGCGGCTTTGTTGGTAAAGGTAAGCGCGGCAATGTTTTTAGCTTCGTAGCCGCACGATTGAATCAGATGCGCGATTTTCTGTGTAATGACGCGTGTTTTACCTGAGCCAGCTCCGGCTAGCACCAAGCATGGACCATCGATGTAATTAACAGCGGCGCGCTGCGGCGTATTTAAGCCAGACGACATTCAGAAGACAGAAAAAGTGGAAATAATTACACTCGGTTTTGCACGCGTTAAGTACTCTGCATGCTCGGCGTACTCGTTTCGTGCGCAGCCCTCATTGTAACGAATCCGCGCGGTCGACTCTATGTCCATGGTAAAGTGATTTGCTGTTTGATACTTATTGACTTATGAAATTTGTTCATCTGATTGAAATTAACGCCGCTGACAATCCTTTGATTGCTCCGTTAACGCGCGCTCAAGTGTGGCGCGGGCTGGTTATGCGCGCGGAACGACCAACCCTATTTGTGTTGGCGCTGGATGCTTGTGAAATTACGGGTCGTTCTGAAAACGGCTTATCTCGCACACTACAATTTGGCAAGCTCATCATTCATGATGAGGTACATTTCGTGCCACAACAACACGTGCAGTATCACGTACCTCAACAAAACGATATTCCCGCATCGGACTTAACGATGACGATAGAAGAGCCGGTAGCGGGCGCCTTGTTTGTGCGCTTTGAATACGACGATCACCAAGCAGCCTCTGATGATGCTGAAGCGGAGTTTTACAATAACTTTAGGCGCGATGCCTATAAAGAATCAGACATTGATACGATACGAAAAATTCGCGAATTAGCAATGGAAGGTCAGCTTGACGCGCCATTGCAATAAATAACGCTGCCATTAATCTATGCGATTACCTATGGCGTTAGATATCGACCGGATCTACTTCTAACGACCATCGCAAACGCGATTTCGATTCGCGCAGCGCTTGCATCCACGGTTTTAAAAACGCTTGCAATACGGCGCGTGATGAGGACTCGAGCAATAGCTGGGCTCGCTCTACTCCCGCCACTCGTGTAATAGTCATCGGTACGGGATCGTTAATGATGATGCCTTCGTGATCTAACAAGGTTTTAGCGTTCGTTAAAAACGCTAAGGCTTTATCGAGTGTTTTGGCTTCTGCACGTAACAACGCCTGAAATACAAAAGGCGGCAAGCCTGCACTTTGACGTTCTTCTAAAACGCTAGCCGCAAAACCGGTGTAGTCCTGATTCATCAATGCGCGATACAGCGGATGCTGGGGATAGCGTGTTTGTACTAATACCTCACTCACACTACCCAGTTCACTTGCCGCGCGACCTGCACGACCGGCCACCTGCATTAGCTGCGCAAACAAGCGTTCGCTGGCGCGGTAGTCTTGAGAAAACAATGCGGTGTCGGGATTAATTACGCCCACTAAGGTTAAGCGCTGAAAATCATGACCCTTCGCGACCATTTGCGTGCCGAGCAAAATATCAACATCTCCTCGATGCACCGAATCAAAGGCTTCTTGTGCGCTGCCTTTGCGACGCGTGGAATCCGCATCGATGCGCAAGATGCGCGCTTCTGGAAATAATGCGTGCAGATGTTCTTCTACCCGCTGGGTTCCGCGCCCCAATGGCTGTAAATCGACATTGCCGCAGGTAGGACATGATTGAGGTACACGCAACTCGAGACTGCAGTGATGACAACGCAGTCGTCGCTCGGGCTTATGCAAAACCATAAAAGCAGTGCAGCGCCGACAATTACTAATCCACCCACAAGCATCGCAATGCATGACGGGCGCATAGCCACGGCGATTTAAAAAGAGTAATGATTGCTCGCCACGTGTGAGTCGCTCACGCAATGCGGTTACCAGTGAAGGACATAAACCTTCAATGGCTTTGTTTCGCTCCATATCAATCAAGCCAACGCGTGGCACGGTGGCTTGTGCTGCGGCTCGTTGAGTAAGCATTAGTCGTTTATACCGACCGGTCTCTGCATGCTGCCAGCTTTCTATCGATGGCGTAGCTGAACCTAACACCACAGGTATCGCTAATTGACGCGCACGCCAGATCGCCAAATCACGTGCCGAATAACGCAAGCCTTCTTGCTGTTTGTAGGATGCGTCATGTTCTTCATCAACGATGATGAGTTTTAGATTCGGCATTGAGGCCAGCACGGCGAGTCGCGTTCCCAACACGATGTCGGCCTGCCCTTCATGCGCGGCTAACCAATGACGCAATCGCTCGCCTTCTGACAATTGGCTATGCAAAGACACGACATTCAACCGTGGAAACGACGCACGCACCTGATCTTCCAATTGCGGCGTGAGATTGATTTCTGGTACCAGAATTAAAATTTGTGCGTGCTCACCGCGTGCTTTTGTTTTTTCTAGCAAGGCTTTCGCGGCTTGCAAATACACTTGCGTCTTGCCACTACCGGTAATACCAAACAATAAATGACAGGCATACGCTGTGGTTGTGGCAATCGCATCAACGGCCTGCTGTTGCTGCTCATTTAAGGTGTGCGTTACGTGCTGTGGGTTTTCTGCACTGGCTGTATTTTCTGTTTCTTTGGTTTTTGCGAGTGCTGCCATTTTTTTTATGGCGCGATCTATCGTACCCACTTTGGCTTCACGCAAGGCTTTCGGCACGGCTGGCAATGCAACTTCACCGAATGGCCGCTGATAGTACTCGGCAGCAAACTCACACAATTGCATCCAGTGAGATGACAGAGCTGTAATTTGATGACGCAGCTCGATTACATCGCGAATTTTTTGTGGATCTATGTCACTCGTTTTGTTTACGCCAACAATTAACCCTGCAACTTCACGTTTACCAAACGGTACGCGAACGAATTGACCGATCAGTGGTTGTTCAACATTTTCATTCGACGCAAGATATCGATAATCAAACGTTGTATCGAGTGGTGTGTCGAGAGCAATTTGAAGAATTGTGTTGTGCACGTGAGAAGAAAAAAGTTTTTTACGACGTGTGTGTAATGAATTTGTGACAGAAAAAATTTTATATTTTTTTATTGGCTGAAAAATTTTTAACTTTAACTACTGCAGTCGCTACTTAAAGTGATTCCTTAGAATGCGCGCTAACTGTCCATTTCGAAAGCCCTTTTTAGGCTATCCACAAAATTTGTGGATAACTTTGTGTACAACTGGGGCTTGACAGCCCAAATGCCTGAATTCATGCGGCCTCAAACACTTTGCTCAGAGGGGAAGCAGCGAGCGGTCTCCAACAAAATCAATGACTTACGAATTTCGCGCCAGATCGAAAAAAATAATTTGAATTTATTTTCTAGCGCCTTGACAAGGGCATAGTTTGTGAATAAGTGGGTTTTGAGTAATCTCTGCATGACAACCCTGGACACGCAGGCCGGCGCACCACGTTGGACCCTGCACTACCCCCCAAAATTGCTTTTGCGCTTGCCTCTAGGGCGTTTTTGTCAATCAGAAGTTATCCACTAGCTTGTGGATATCTTTGTGAACAAACTCGGTTTCTAACAAACCCGTTCAGTTTCTGTAATGCGGGATCGGTAATCGGATATTTCCAAAAAGGATGGGCGCATCAACAAATCAAGGACTTAGCGCATTTTTCTGCAGCGGGGTCTGTCTATTTTCCGCAAGTCCTTGATTTACACTCGCCTAACCATAATGTGCATAAGTGAACCGTTTTGGTCGAAGTCGCCGCTCACCGCACATACCACTTAGGCAAGACCTGTTAGGAACGCAGTCGGCGGCTAATGCCGTGAACGGCCTCAACTAAAGCTGTCACCGATTCCGGCGGGGTGAACTGAGAAATCCCATGGCCTAGGTTAAACACATGACCTGTTCCGGGGCCGGGTTTACCGAACGAGGTTAAGACTTTTTCCACTTCGGCGTGAATTTGCTCTGGCTTGGCAAACAGTACGTTCGGATCGAGGTTACCCTGCAACGCAACTTTGTGGCCGACTTGCTGGCGCGCCTTCGCGAGATTTACCGTCCAATCCAAGCCCACGGCATCGGCACCGCTGTCGGCTATTTCGTCTAGCCACAAACCACCGCCCTTGGTGAATACGATGCACGGGATTTTTTGGCCATCATGCTCGCGCTTCAAGCCCTTAATGACTTCGCGCATGTAATGCAAAGAAAACGCCTGATACACACCATCCGCTAGGGCACCGCCCCACGTATCAAAGATCATCACGGCTTGTGCGCCGGCATCAATTTGGGCATTCAGGTAGGCAGCGACGGCTTTCGCATTCACATTTAGGATGTGATGCATCAAATCGGGTCGGTCGTACAGCATGCCCTTTACGAGACGGAAATCATCGGAACCACCGCCTTCAACCATGTAGCAGGCGAGTGTCCAGGGGCTGCCGGAAAAACCAATCAGCGGCACACGACCGTTGAGGGTTTTGCGGATCTGCGTCACTGCATCAAATACGTACTGCAGACTAGCGAGATCGGGTTCACGCAATGCCAGCACGGCTTTTTCATCACGCAGTGGATGGGCAAAGCGCGGACCTTCGCCCTCAGCAAATGAGAGTCCCAAGCCCATGGCATCGGGCACGGTCAAGATGTCTGAAAACAGAATCGCCGCATCCAATGGATAGCGATCGAGGGGTTGTATGGTGACCTCGGTGGCGTAGTCAGGATTGGTAGCCAAGCCCATGAACGAGCCGGCCTTTGCGCGGGTCGCGCGATACTCTGGCAGATAACGCCCGGCTTGGCGCATTAGCCAGAGCGGCGTGTAGTCCGTGGGTTGGCGCAGCAATGCGCGCAAAAAAGTATCGTTCTTTAGTGGGGCGTAGACGTTGGACATCCTGTTCCTTGGTGCGGTTTTCGGATGGCCGTATTATCGCCCAAAGGGCTGGCGCTTCCGAAATTTTTAACACTTCTCAGACACTCAAACCTGTAAACATTGCTTGTCGCCGCCTAAATTACGGGGCAACCACGACTTCTACCTGCGCTTCGGCCAGTATGCTGGCCAATCCGGGCGGCGGCGGCGCATCACAAAATAACTTATCAATTTGAGAAAGATGGGTGATGCGAACTAAGGCCTGACGGTCGAATTTGGCCTGATCAGCCACCAGCCACACTTCGCGCGACTGCTCAACGATGGCTTGAGCGACTTTGACTTCACGCGGATCGAAATCACGCAACGTGCCGTCTGGCTCAATGCTTGAAACGCCGATGATGCCGATATCCACCTTGAATTGCCGTATGAAATCGACGGTGGCCTCACCCACAATGGCGCGATCGCGTCCGCGCACCACGCCGCCCGCCACTATGACCTCGCAGCCGGGCTGGCTGGCCAAAATCGTGGCCACATTGAGATTGTTGGTCACGACATGCAAACCCTGATGATGCATCAGCGCCCGCGCCACCTCCTCGTTGGTGGTTCCGATATTAATTAGTAGCGAGCAGCCGGGACGCACGCGCTCGGCCACGGCGGCGGCGATGCGGCGCTTGCCCTCGATATTCAGTACCTGTCGCTGGGTGTAATCAATGTTTTCAACTGACGATGGCAGCCCCACTCCACCGTGATAACGCGCCAGCAAGCGCGCCTCTTCCATTAATTTGACGTCGCGCCGCACGGTCTGGGGCGTAACGTCTAACTCATTGGCCAGGTCTTCTACCGAAATGGTGACCTGTCTCTGGACGGCTTCCAGTAAGCGCCGTTGTCGCGGGTTGAGGGTCATACCAATACTCCCGCACTAGGCCGGGCCACGTTAAAAAGGAAATAATGAAAACAAACGAACCGAAATGCTGCCATGTGTGTTGCTTTTTGTTCGTTTAACGTCTATCTTTAACTAGCATTATCTTCAGTCCAAGTACGCTTGGCAATTCTAATAGGAAAGGCTACCAGCCTTTTCTGTACACAACTAACCGCGCGTCGACAACCTTGGCACCGGATTTGTTGTCACTAGTAGGCTACTTTCGTCAAACCACCAATTCAGTAACGGCCCACACTCATCTTTTTGCAGACTTTCGCTAATGAGCTCTTCTTCAGCCACCTTTGATTGCGATTTGCTGATTGTTGGCGGCGGCGTCAACGGCGCAGGCATTGCGCGCGATGCGGCGGGACGCGGCTTGTCGGTGGTGTTGTGCGAGAAGGATGATCTGGCATCACACACGTCGTCGGCCTCGACGAAATTAATTCACGGTGGTCTGCGCTATCTCGAACATTACGAATTTGGATTAGTCAGAAAAGCACTGATTGAACGCGAAGTCTTACTCCGCTCTGCACCACACATCATGTGGCCAATGCGCTTTGTTATGCCGCACGATAAAGGTCAACGTCCTGCATGGATGATACGTGCGGGTATGTTGGTGTATGACCACCTCGCACAACGCGAAATTTTGCCCGGCTCAGGCAGCCTCGATTTGCGCACGCACGCAGCAGGCAAACCACTGAAGCCTGAATTCACTAAGGGTTTTATTTATTCCGATGGTTGGGTGGATGACGCGCGACTCGTTATCTTGAATGCTTTAGATGCTGCCGAAAAAGGTGCAACGGTTTTGACGCACACTGCGTGCGAATCGGCTAAACGCGATGGCGACAAATGGTCGGCTGTGCTGCGCACCAACGATGGCGAAGCGCTCCATGTAAATGCACGTGGGCTCATCAATGCCGCCGGCCCGTGGGCCGCTTCATTCTTGCAAGATGCCTTGCATCGCCCGAGCGCAAAATCACTGCGCTTGATCAAGGGCAGTCATATCGTCGTTAAAAAATTATTTGATCATCCTTTCGCGTACATTTTTCAAAATCCCGATGGTCGTATCGTGTTTGCGATCGACTACGAACACGATTTCACATTGATAGGTACAACCGATATTGACTATCACGGCGACACCAATAAGGTCGCGATTGATCAGGATGAAATCGAGTATCTATGCAAACTAACTGAGCGCTATTTCTTAAAACCGTTAAAGCCTGCTGATGTGGTGTGGGCATACTCGGGTGTGCGTCCTTTGTTAGAAGATGATTCGTCGAATGCATCCGAAATTACACGCGACTACAACTTAGTCATCGAAGGCGAAAGTGCGCCGATGCTGAGTGTGTTCGGCGGCAAGATCACGACCTTCCGCAAACTAGCTGAAGAAGCGGTCGATATGATTGCACCGCACTTGGGCAATCAACGCGGTGCGTGGACAGCCGATGCGTGTCTTCCCGGTGGTGACTTGTTTGGTAGCGAACCGCAAAATCGTTCGGTACTTGAGTTCGATGCGTATGTACACCAACTACAAAAGAAATATTCCTGGCTCGCACCGAAGTTGATCACGCGTTATGCACGCACGTATGGCACGCGTATTCATGTGCTGTTAAACGATCGTCATTCGTTGCAGGATATGGGTGAGCCGCTGGCAGAAGGTTTATATCCAGCAGAATTAGAGTATCTGATGAATTTTGAATGGGCGTCGTCCAGCACCGATATACTGTGGCGTCGCACTAAGTTGGGGCTTCATGTGCCAGAGGGGACGGCACAAAAAGTTGATGAGTGGTTTGCCGCAAAGCGGTATAAAAACGATAACAAACTGATGGTCGCAGCAGGTTAAGGTCGGCGCGACACATTCGGAGGAGATAAAGTGCGTCTCGAATTACAAGGCGTAAGCGCCCGCGTTGGCGCCCATACGCATCTGTATCCGACTTCGGTCGCGCTGGTGGCGGGAGCCATCAACGTGCTGCTCGGCCCGACCTTGGCCGGCAAGACCACGCTTATGCGTTTGATGGCGGGATTGGATCGCCCAACAGAGGGCAAGATTATTGCCGATGGCGTGGATGTGACTGGCGTGCCCGTACGCGATCGGCATTTGGCAATGGTTTATCAGCAGTTCATCAATTACCCCTCGCTGAGCGTTTTTGAAAACATCGCTTCGCCCTTACGAATTGCAGGCAAGTTATCGGACGATGACATTCGCAAAAAAGTTCATGAGATGGCTGAGCGTCTGCATATCTCTAACTATCTCGATCGTTCTCCTGCCGCACTCTCTGGCGGCCAACAACAACGTACTGCATTAGCGCGCGCGCTGATTAAAGATGCGGGCTTGTTATTACTCGATGAGCCGCTCGTAAATCTGGATTACAAATTGCGCGAAGAGCTACGCCGCGAATTAACGGATCTGTTTGCCTCGGGCGGCACGACGGTGGTGTATGCCACCACCGAACCCCTCGAAGCCCTGCAACTCGGCGGACAAACACTTTTGATGCATGAAGGTCGCGTGCTACAGCATGGCTCAACTCTGTCGGTATTCAACGCACCTTCATCATTGCAAGCCGCTCGCACGTTTAGCGACCCGCCGATCAATTTGATGGATGCTCAGATTAACGCGCAAGGCATGGCAGATTTGGGTCATGGTTTAGCTATGCCTTTATCGGAACGTCAACGCAGCAAAGCAACGGGTCACAGCAAGGTAGTGCTCGGTGTACGTGCACATAGTTTGCGGCTTAGCTCGCAAAGCAATGATTTCGCTGTGGGTGCAACGGTTGATTTATCTGAAATTAGTGGTTCAGAAACCTACGTGCATTTACATCGTGGTGAGCTGTCATTGGTAGCGCAACTAACGGGAGTGCACACGCTCAACATAGGCGCGGCCACGACGGTGTATTTCCTTCCTGATGATGTCTTTATTTTTAGTCCCGATGGCGCATTGCTTTGCGCTCCGGACTCAACGGGAGTCTGAGATGGCGCGCATAGAACTCGCCGGACTGGCGCACAGCTACAAAGCCAACCCTACTGAGCCATCGGATTACGCGCTGCGTCCTATGGAGATGACGTGGAACGATGGTGGTGCATACGCCCTACTCGGCCCCTCGGGTTGCGGCAAGACGACGCTGCTGAATATTATTTCTGGATTAGTTCGTCCATCACAAGGCAAGGTGCTGTTTGATGGTAACGATGTGACTAACTTACCGACTGAAGCGCGCAACATTGCACAAGTGTTTCAGTTCCCTGTGATTTACGACACGATGACGGTGGGTGAAAACCTGGCTTTCCCGTTAAAAAATCGCGGCTGGAAAACCGCTGATATTAATAAGCGTGTTTCACACATTGCCGAGATATTAGAGCTGTCGTCGGATTTAAAAAATCGCGCTAGCGGACTCACAGCAGACGCGAAACAAAAAATTTCTTTGGGCCGCGGACTCGTGCGCCCTGATGTAGCAGCGGTATTGTTTGATGAACCATTGACGGTGATTGATCCGCATCTGAAATGGCTGTTACGCCGCAAGCTCAAAGAAATTCATCACGAATTAAAACTCTCGCTCATCTATGTGACGCACGATCAAATTGAGGCACTTACCTTCGCCGACAAAGTTGTCGTGATGACCGAAGGTGAAGTGGTTCAAATCGGTACTGCACAAGAATTATTCGAAGCACCCGCGCATACCTTTGTAGGTTACTTCATCGGTAATCCCGGCATGAATTTACTGCCCTGTGGCTATAGCGCCGATGGTGTTCGTATCGCGGGCGTCTCAGCATTTTTACCTCCACGTCGTGGTTTGCGTATGGGTGAAGGTAGTTTGAAGTTAGGTATTCGTCCGGAATTTGTTGAGTGCGTTGCGCAAGGTGCATCAGATAGTTTGCCCGC
>JBEGSP010000037.1:0-5680 GCA_041179845.1 Pseudomonadota bacterium | reverse complement strand
GATGCAGGTGCTAGCGCCGAGAGACCCTTATTTGTACTGACTCAGATGGATCCTTTGCGACTCTACGTCAATGTTCCGCAGGTGTATTCAGCCGGTATACGAGCAGGACAAACGGTCACGTTGAAGCAACCTGAACGCCCCGGTGAAAAATTCGAGGCAAAGATTGTGCGTACAGCGCGTGCGATTGATCCGGCGAGTCGTAGCCTTCAAGTTGAAATCACTATCGATAACAAGAGCGGCGCGTTAATGCCCGGTGCGTATGTGGATGTATCGGTACCTGCGGGCGACACCGCTGCCTTGGTAGTGCCAGTCAATACCTTGCTGCTCAGAGGCGAGGGACCACGTGTTGCCGCGGTTGATGATAAAGGCATCGTCAAATTACACGCCGTGCAGCTGGGTAAAGATTTCGGACAAAAGGTTGAAGTGCTAAGTGGCATAACCGTAGCCGACAAAATTGTCTTGAATCCGCCTGATGGTTTGTCCGATGGCGATCAACTTATCATCGTGGAAAAGAAGGATAAGGAAAAATCGGACAAGCCTGAGAAGAAAAACTAAGCGCTAATCCATTGAATTTGCAGGTTTAATTGTGTTTGATTGACCAAAACCTGCTCAAAAGATATGATGTGCGGCTTTGTTGAGATGGGGTTTATCCCTGTCCGCAAGTGGAGACCTGGCCGAGTGGTCGAAGGCACTTCCCTGCTAAGGAAGCATATGGGCTTAAACCTGTATCGAGGGTTCGAATCCCTCGGTCTCCGCCAAGTAATATGAAAAATGCCCGCTGATTTCAGCGGGCATTTTGCTTTTCGGAGTCTGCGAAATTAACGCCGCCTAAAAACTGAATTGTTCAGTGAGGTCTTGGTAGGGTTTATCTTTTTAGAAGTCGCCTCATTAGCAATGAAGGGTAATCCTGCTTATGCCCAGCGATGGCATACACGTAAACATTCTGGGAGATTCGTCGGTAAATTAGCTTGTGATGTGATGTAAAAACATGTTGGAATTCAAAAATACCCACTGTCGTTAGCTCTTTTACCGCAGTACTTGGGTAGCTTCCGGCATCTACCTGTTTCAGCTTTTCAAAAATCTCATCTTCAGCCTTTAGCCATTCGATCTCACCCCATTGATCCAGCTTGTACTCCTGAAGAGAGAGCAGGTCGTCTTGTACTTCGGGCAGTATGAAGACGGCCATTATTTTCGGTGCTGGCGGGGATCACGGAGTTGTGCGCGTGATTCGTCAGCAGTCAGGCCTTTATTTTGCAGTCGATCTTTTTCACCCAGGGCGATGATTTTCAGAGCCGCAGTTAGTGCTTCTTTTTCTTGGAATTGCTGGACGCTTTCAATCACCATGCTGGCTTCACCATTTTGTGTAATGACGAATGGGCTCCCATTTTGCTGCAAGTCTTCGGAAATTTGTGCGGCATGGCTTTTTAGATAAGAAATTGACCTGATGTTAGCAAATGATTGCATGGCGGACTGCAGAACATAAGTGGGATTAAATTTGGCCCTAAATTCAGTCAATTCAATCTTGAAGACTGATCGGAAGAACGCTTCTAGCATCGTGGTGGTAGCTCAAAATAGCTTTAGGTGGGATTTGGCGTGTCAGACCAACCCGACCCAAATGCAATCCACTGGCCCCGTCGACTCGGTTATTCGGGCGGTTCCTCTTTTTTGATAATCCTGGTAAAAATTCGTAAAAAACCCTTGCAATCGAACAATGGTTCGTTAATAATCTAAACAAGAACTATTCGCATTTACAAGCTACGGGACTACAATGATTGTTTGCGTCTGCCATAACGTTTCCGACAGAACCATCCGTGCAGCAATTGATGCAGGTGCAACATCGCTTTCGGAAATCCGCGCACAGTTCAACGTCGGCGCCTGCTGCGGCAAATGCCTGCCAAGCGCCAAGGCACTCGTCAGCGAGCACCAGCAAGACATCTCAACTCGTTTTACAGCACTGCGTCGTGAACTCGTCACTGGCTGAGTTGCCGTTTCCTACCCCCTACGACAAGGCCCATCCTCTTTAAACACAGAGGTCGTCAATTGTCGATTTTGAGTGCGTTTGCGAATCGTTCACAAACGCACCATCATTCGCAGTATTGAAATGGCATCGAATTTCATACATTAGACGCATGCTGCGGTAAGATGCCCATCGTTTTACATTACATCGCATTTAAACCACACGTACAGAGGCCCCCATGAAAGGTGATCCGACAATCATCAAGCTGCTCAATGATCAGCTCACTAACGAACTGACCGCCATCAACCAGTATTTTTTGCATGCTCGTATGTACAAACACTGGGGCTTCGAAAAACTGGGAAAAAAAGAATACGCTGAATCGATCGGCGAAATGAAACATGCTGATCAGCTCATCGACCGCATTCTCATGCTGGATGGCCTGCCTAATCTTCAGGCGCTGCACAAGTTGATGGTGGGTGAAAACACCCCCGAAATGCTCGACTGCGATTTGCAGCTGGAAAAAATCTCGCAGCAAACCGTTAAGGACGGCATCGCGGCTTGTGAGGCGGTACGCGACTATGTTTCACGCGAGTTGTTTCAGCATATTCTGGATGACACCGAAGAACATATCGATTGGCTGGAAACGCAAAAAGATTTGATTTCAAAAATCGGCCTGGAAAATTATCTGCAATCACAAATGGAAGACGAGTAAATGAAGTTGAACTCCCATTAAAGATGACTTTACAAAAGCATATGGTTGTAGAAGTAATTTAGGGTTTGAAAAATCAATTTTGTTCAAGTGGGAGTACGCATATTGAAGTACCTAACCTTTTTACTACTTCTCATGACGTGTTCTTTTGCACAGGCAGAATGGGAAAAAACAAATCATGTCGGTGAACAGACAAGTACCTACTATCATGATAAATCAACGATAAAAGCAACTGGTGGAATCATCAAAATGCTGACCATGATTGATTTTTCAGAGGCAAAAAATCTTAAGTCTGGTGCTATTTACGAATCCGTGAAAAAACTAGATGGTTACGATTGCAAGTACGAAACTATGGCGCAAATATCGGCTACGTATTTCTCAGGTCCTATGAGTAACGGCAATATTGTTTTTGCTTATATAGTCAAAAATAGCGAGCTTGAATGGGAGCCGATTTCTTCTTCTCCGCTTGGAGAGAAACTTTGGAAAATTGCTTGCGATAAAAACTAGCCTCTGAGCTTAGTAGGTATAAATTCAGAAATAAATACTAATAACGATTGCTACTTCTTCATGTCCTCACCATCAGCATAAGTAAGGGGCTAGAAGACTCAGCTGTCTTTTTTGTAGTGGTATTCATGTCTGATTCCATCCGTCTTGCAAAACGCGTTGCCGAACTCTTCCATTGTTCTCGTGCAGAGGCGACTCTGTATAT
Source organism: Pseudomonadota bacterium (assembly GCA_041179845.1). Taxonomy (GTDB): domain Bacteria; phylum Pseudomonadota; class Gammaproteobacteria; order Burkholderiales; family Burkholderiaceae_D; genus Pernthalerella. The sequence continues at coordinate 2,305 of JBEGSP010000037.1, read as the reverse complement.
CGAAGGCGCAGCGGTAACAGTTGACGGCGTCGTTATCGAAGAACCCGGCCATAGGGTGACGGGGCTGGAGCAGATTGCCTTGCTGCCGGGTGCAGATTTGACGCCGATTGAGACCGTCACCATTCAGCTGCATAAGCCGGCAGGTATGCCTGTTGCGAATGTGATCGATCTGATTGTGGCCGAAAATCAGTCGGCGGAAGACCGTTCAGGTGTGCGTTTTCTGAAACGGCACCTGAAAGAATTGGTCATGCTTGATCCGCTAGAAAATGCTGCCAGTGGCTTGGTGATCTTTACTCAAGATTGGCGTGTAAAGCGCAAGTTGGTTGATGATTTGTATCGCTTAGAGCAGGAATTTGTGGTTGAGGTCAGTGGTCAGATTGTTGAAGGTGGCCTGCAGCTTTTGAACCAGAGCATCAACTTCAATGGCAAGCCCTCCGAGCCGGCCAAGGTCAGCTGGCAAAATGAAACGCGTCTACGCTTTGCACGCAAAGAACTATCTTCTAGACTCATCACGCTGCTTTGCAGCCGGGTAGGGCTGTCTATCGTATCCATCAAGCGTATACGAATAGGCCGCGTGCCAATGGCAGGATTAGCCGTTGGTCAATGGCGTTATCTGATGGGACATGAAAAGTTCTGAGCAGCGGTCCATTCAACACTGACTAGTGCTGAACATCATATTTATTTTTCTAACTGGATGTTGATATTTTTCTGCTCATCCGTAGCGAGAGTAAATTGAGCCTCATGCCAGCGAGGTGCGCGCATCAGTGGTCGAATGTTATTCGATACCCCCCATGATTCAGTGGGCATGCCAACAAAGTTGGTATCAACTTTTTTATTTCCATTCTCATCGTGTGCCACTGATACAGCATAATTACCTGTAGTTATGTCCGTGAACTTGCAAGTAACTTCTTGTGAGTCTGCTGCAATCCAAATAGTTTGTGGTTTAGTTAGCTCCATTGGAAAACCATCTGCTGTTTTAAATAACGCGCAAACAACTTCCCCTTTATTTTTTTTGATTCCTGTAACCTTGACTGTCAGCTCTTCACTTTGGGCTGATAGGCAGACGCAAATCAAAGCACTGAACATGGTTAAAAATAATGAGGATGGTTTTGGTGTTTGCATTGAGTGTTCCTTTGTTATTAAATATTAATGTGATCAATGTTAACATAAAATGTGATCGGCGATCACATGGATGATATTATCAAGTCATGACGATCAAAAATAAGGCGGTAGGCCAAGCGCAGCGGGACAGTTATCATTACGGTAATTTGTCCGATGCGATAAAAGAGTTGGCCATCAAGTTAATTGCAGAGCACGGTGTAGACGTTTTTTCAATCCGGCAAGCGGCTGGAATATTGGGCGTAGCATCGAGTGCTGTATATCGTCATTACCAGGACAAATCAGCATTATTAAAAGCAATTTGTGAAGATGGTTTTTTTCGGCTTGGACAACAATGGATTGACTTGATTGAAAGCCCTGCAGCGAGTATTGATTCAACTCCTCAGGCGATTAGTCTGGCAAAATTTTCGGCAGGTGCAGATGCTTATTTTAAATTTGCCACTGAAAATCCAGTTTTATTTCAACTGATGTTTGGACCCTACGGCACCGGTTCGGCTAGCTGGTCATTGTTTCAGGTTCATTCTCCGGATAATCCTTTCACTATGTTGTGTAAAGCCTTGGATGATCTTAAAGATGCGCGAGTAATTAGTGCTAACGCTAGAGAGAATGCTGAATATGTAGCGTTTTCTATGATTCATGGTGTTTCCTGTTTGGCGGTATCTGGAGCCTTTAAAGGTATGAGGCGTGATCAAATGTGGAAGCAATTGGCTTTAGTAAAAACAAATTTAATAAACGGGCTTTGCGTACAAAAATAGTACGGCTTAGCGAATATGACGGTGATGAAATCCCTAACAAGATCAGAAATCAGTGGGTTAGAAGACTGAGCAAGTCATTGGAACTGGTTGTTTTACTCGACCAGCAGTACTAAAAATGCCCGCTGAAATTCAGCGAGCATTTTGCTTTTAGGAGGAGACAGTGATGTCTTTGCGGACATCGCGAGAGCGATTCGGAGAGCTAGTCTTCCAAGCCAATCAGTGGCCTGCAGGGTCCAGGTAATTAAAGCACTGCCTCCAAGCCTTTTCTGTCGATAAGATTCAATAGTTTTAGTGATGGGCCGCTTGGTTGCTTCTCGCCGATTTCCCATTTGCGAACCGTCGAGGGACTCGTATTGAGCACAGCCGCAAACACAACCTGACTGACTTGCAAGTGCGCACGCAATGCGCGAATTTTTTTGCTGTCATAGACA
>JBEGSP010000036.1:0-5479 GCA_041179845.1 Pseudomonadota bacterium | reverse complement strand
CTCCTAAATTTTCTTCAGTGACTATTTCATCGAGATCGTTATGACGTAAGTTAGCAGCAACCGGCACAGCTTCGGCTACTGTCTCGGTCGTAATTACGGACCAATCTGCGGTGTCGATCGTCGCATATAGCGATAAAGCTGGACGGACATCGCCCTCAGCTAACGTAAATTCACTCACCAACTCATCGGGCAGCATGGTGATTTTGTCACCCGGCATATACACCGTGCTCATGCGCTCACGCGCTAATTTATCAATCGCATCGCCCGGAGAAATACCCATGCCTGGTGCAGCGATATGTATACCTACTCTGATTTTCCCGTCACCTAAATCACGCACAGAAAAAGCATCGTCGATTTCTGTGGTGGTCACATCATCGATAGAAAATGCTTCCACATCGGCGCTTACCAACGACGGCTTAGCGGGTATCGCTATTTCAGGAAATCCTGTGCCTCGCGGAAAACAGGCGGAGAGAAAGCGGTTCATGTGCAATTCCCTCGCTGAGGAAATCGCACCGACTGAAAGCATTAATCGTGCTGGCGTTGTTTGAAGTTCTTGAGCAGCGGTATCCAGCGCTTTGTATTCGATGCTGTTCTTATCTGGCTTAAACAACAGTTGATTCACCAGCGGCGCCATGCTTACCGGTAGCTGCCCGGCTTTCAATTCCTCTACTTGTTTTGCTTGCAGCAGTGCTTGCTGCTTTTTCTTTTCGACACCGGCTAATGCTGCTTTCAAAATTTCCGCTGGTGCAGCTTTATATCGACCCTTACCTTTTTTATGAAAGTAGATAGGCGCCGAAGCGAGGGTCAACAACAATCCTGCGGATTCTTCAGGACTAGGCGCATGACCAAAATATTCCAGGCCAAGATCGGCAAAACTAAATTCTTGCTCACCTGCGACTTCCCACAAAAAACTGACATCCATTTGATGCGATAACGACGTGGCCTTGGAAATTAATTCACCCGGCGAGGGCGTATCGAATTGCAGCAGCACATCGCGCGCGCGTACTTTGCTGCGTTTGCCTGTAAGTGTTTCGACTTGAAATGCTTCACCTTGCTGAGTTAGCACGGTGCCTGCTTTAAAGTCGCCGGATTCTTCGAAAAATAGATTCATTGATGAGACTAAAAAGAAACTTAACTACTTCGATTCACTAAAGCATGACAACGTTAGTGTGCGCAAAATTCTATGATTTCATCCATATAATTTCTGAAATCCGATAACCCATGATCACTACCCTGAATGATCTTATGACGCGCACCGGGATAGTGTTGCACCATCTGCTGCCAATCCAGCACTTCATCACCGGTCGCAGCAACCAAAAAATAACGCTCTGGCTGACTAATATTTGAAATTTCAAATGGCGTTAATTCATCCACGTACTCAGGGCGAAAATCTAGCTGCTCGCTGGTGTGCCACGCCGTTTGTATACCGATGTGTTTTTGTAAATCACGTGCAGGAGTAATCGCCGGGTTCAGTAAGACCGCTTTACAAGAAAGCTCTTCTGCCAATGCTGTCGCGTAATAACCGCCGAGTGATGAACCGATCAGAACAAGTTCACTCGTATCGGTGTTTGCACACAGATGACGCGCTAACTGCATCGCTTCTTTCGGAGATACGGGCAATTGCGGACAAACAAAAATATCGGCCTGATCTATCGAATAAAAATAGTCTTGTAACAGACGGGCTTTGAATGACCGCGGTGACGAACGAAAGCCATGCAAATAGAAAACCATTCAGTACGATCAGGGACACTAAGAACGCACAGGCGCCTGCAGCGCGTCGAGCAATTTTTGATGAATGCCGCCAAAGCCACCATTGCTCATCACAAGAATAGAATCACCAGGCTTGGCGGCCGACGCCACTGCTTCCACCAGTGTCGCTAAATCATCGAACGCACGCGCCTTCTCACCTAACGGGGCAAGGGCAGCTGCAAGATCCCAGCCTAATGCCTCTTTGCCCTCACCTTTTGCACCAAATCCAAATACCAAATCGGCCTCGGACAAACTACCCGGCAGTGCACTTTTCATGGTGCCCAGCTTCATCGTATTTGAGCGTGGCTCGAGCACAGCAAGGATGCGCGAATGACCTAGCTTACGACGCAAGCCTTGGACAGTTGTTGCAATCGCCGTTGGGTGATGGGCAAAATCGTCAATCACGGTAATGTTGTTAACCACACCGCGCACTTCCATACGGCGCTTTACGTTTTGAAAGGTCGACAAGGAATCAATCGCTTGCGCTGGTGGCACTCCGGTATGTCGAGCCGCAGCAATCGCAGCGACTGCATTCCATCGATTGTGAGCGCCGGTGAGATACCAATTCACCGTTCCCTGTCGTTGCCCCTTGTGATAAACATCGAAGCGACCATCTTCGTGTTCAACCATGCCCCAGCTCTCGGGACTCGCATCGTTAAACCATTCGACCTCACTCCAGCAGCCACGTGCTACCACTCGCTTGAGCGATTCCTCGGCACCATTAGCGACAATTCGACCAATAGCGGGTACGGTACGAATTAGGTGATGAAACTGCGTTTCAATCGCGGCCAAGTCGGGAAAAATATCAGCGTGATCGTATTCAAGATTATTTAATATGGTCGTGCGCGGACGGTAGTGAATGAATTTGCTGCGCTTATCAAAAAATGCGGTGTCGTATTCGTCGGCTTCGATGACAAAAAATGGGGCCTCGGCGGCAGTACCGCCCAATCTGGCAGAAATACCAAAATTTAATGGCACACCACCAATCAGAAACCCGGGGTTGTAGCCTGCCTGCTCGAGTATCCAGGCCAGCATCGAAGCGGTGGTCGTTTTTCCGTGCGTACCGGCGACGGCTAATACCCACTTATCGTGCAGTATGTATTCGCCCATCCATTGCGGACCTGACATATACGGCAGGCCACGGTTCATAATCGTCTCCATCAGCGAATTCCCGCGCGAGACGACATTACCCACCACGTAAAGGTCGGGTTGCAGACTTAGCTGATGCTGTCCATAACCCTCGATGAGTTCGATACCTTGCGCCCGCAATTGCGTACTCATAGGCGGGTACACATTCGCATCGCAACCCGTTACTTTATGTCCGGCCTCTTTCGCCAAAACTGCTAGGCCACCCATGAAGGTGCCGCAAATGCCGAGAATGTGAATATGCATGGATGAACTGGTCAAGGTAATCTACGGATTTTACCCGACCCTGCCTGATAGGAAATGCCATTCATAAGCATCTCGGTTAGTCTTCTGTATTAACTAGCCAAATTTTTATTACCCAAATCTCCAGAGTCTTCAATGAACATTAACTATCCCAGCGATGCACAGGCCTTGCGCGCCGAAATCGCGGCGGCAGCGGCACGCATGATTGCAGAGGATGGTGCTGACTATGGAACGGCCAAACGAAAAGCGGCCAAGATGATCTTGGGAAGCCAAAAAATTCCTGGTGATGTGCTGCCTGATAATGCAGAAATTGAGGCGGAGGTTCGCGAATACCAAGCGCTGTTCTTTGGCGAAGAGCATGCAGAACACCTTCATCACCTGCGATTGATTGCGCTGGAGATGATGGAAAAGTTACGTGATTTTTCCCCTTATCTGACCGGGGCGGTACTCAATGGCACGGCCAGCGAACACTCAGACATTCACATTCAATTGTTCGCAGAGAGCAGTAAAGATGTTGCAGTTTTCTTATTAAATCAAGGTCTAAATTACGACGTATCCGAGGCTAATCATTTTCTTCACGCCGGACGCTCACTAGAGATCTTGTCGCTACTCTGGAAGGGGGAAGCGGTGCATCTCACGCTCTACGAACAAGATGATCAACGGCAGATCGCCAAATCAGCCGGCAACCGAAAGATAGAAAAAGCCGATTTGAATGCTGTACGCGCACTAATAAAAGAGAACTCCACAGAATGAATAAAAAAATCCTAGTTTTTGTTGCTATCGCCATCTTATCTGCTGTCTTTGGCGCTTATGTTTCAGTTAAAAAGCAGTCTTCTGTTGAACCCGACAGCTCAGCAGTAGCGACGCTTATGAAAGCGAACCTCCCCGACACGCAAGGACAAACCCACGCATTGTCGGAATGGCGCGGCAAGGTCTTGCTGGTGAATTTCTGGGCTACCTGGTGCCCGCCCTGCGTGGAGGAAATGCCCGAACTGGTCGAACTGCAAAACTCATCTGAAGTTAAAAACCTGCAAATTGTAGGTATCGGTGTTGATTCACCATCAAACATTCAACAATTTACAAAAAAATTCCAAATTAGTTACCCCATCCTTGTGGCCGGCATGGAAGGCACGGAGATCGCTCGTGCGTTAGGTAATCAGGCCGGTGGCTTACCCTTTACCGTCCTGCTCGATTCCGAAGGTCGCGTTCGACAAACGTATCTTGGACGTTTGAACATGAATCAGGTGAAGGCTGACTTAGCCAATTTATAGATGATCTTGCTACCCACCCGCCAACACACCTCACAGATTACTGGCGGGTACAACCCTGTTTGGAAACAAGCTATAAATTCAATAATTATTTGAGCTTGCCTCTAAAGGCTTTTGGCGCGAAAATGTAGCCTTCTTCGCCAAATTCCCGCCTAAAAAATGGCAAAAAACCTCATTCTATTGAATGGCCCCAACCTTAATTTGCTAGGCACCAGAGAACCCGAAGTGTATGGGGCGACCACGCTGGCAGAGATTGAAGAGGAATCACGACGCGTGGCGCAAGCGGCCGGCGCACACCTGATTTGCTTTCAGAGCAACCATGAAGGCGCGTTGATTGACCGAATTCATGCGGCCAAAGCAGAAGGTATCGACGCCATCGTGATTAATCCGGCGGGTCTGACTCACACTAGTGTGGCGTTACGAGATGCACTGGCCGGAGTCAATCTTCCCGTGATCGAGGTCCACATTTCGAATGTGCACAAGCGCGAAGCCTTCCGGCATCAATCCTATGTGTCGGGCGTCGCGGAAGGTGTTATTTGTGGCTTCGGTGTTGACGGATATCGCATCGCCATCGAATTTGCCATTAAAAAGCTATAATTAGGGCCTAATTAGCATTTATCCTGCGGCAACTATCTGTATCACCCCAACGTTTTGGGGAAGTTCGCCGCCTCACCATTAACTCGCTAACGGACATCGAATGGATTTACGAAAGCTCAAGACCTTAATCGATCTGGTTGCAGAATCTGGCATCTCCGAATTGGAGGTGACTGAGGGCGAAAGCAAAGTCAAGATCGTCAAGGGAGCACCCGCAGGTCAAAACCAAATGGTAATGATGCAGGCTCCGCCTGTCGCAGCCGCTCCCGTAGCGGCGGCAGCCGTGGCTCACGCGGCAGAACCCATTCCTGCGGCAGCAGCAGAACCCGCTGGACATGTGGTCAAGTCGCCGATGGTCGGCACTTTCTATCGCTCATCCGCTCCCGGAGCAGCACCTTTCGTTGACATTGGCTCGAGTGTGAAGCAAGGCGAAACTGTCTGCATCATTGAAGCGATGAAGCTGCTCAACGAAATTGAAA
>JBEGSP010000035.1:0-3362 GCA_041179845.1 Pseudomonadota bacterium | reverse complement strand
AACTTCGCCTTGTTTTGGTAGGTAAGGTAGGGGCATACAAAAAAATGACCCTCGCGTAGAGGGTCATAGGAACTGACGCCCAGGACAGCTTGCTAGTCGCCTAACTGGGCCGCTGTCTCTATTTTTCAAGTGACAGACTCAAGCCGGCTTTCGCCGAGAACAATCGCAGTATCGCACATCCGATTTAAGCTGGCAACTTTATAGTGGCGGGGCTAAACCGTCCCAAAGTTACGGTGGTATTTAGGTTGCAGCGGCAGGATTTGAACCTGCGACCTTTGGACGACTGAAAATCCAACGAGATACCAGACTACTCTACGCTGCGAAAAGTTGGTGCGTTTGTTACATGCTCACCGCAGTTAAGACCCGTGCAACGCGCCAGCATTCGGCAATAACCAACTATTAAGTATACAATAATAGTTAATTTTTATGCCAAATATTTTAATTAACACGATCATTGTTGCCACTGCGGTTGCCACACTGATCTGGTCCGCGCCTCACTTTTTGGACGCTTTCATTCTGTGGCTACTCAGTCTGGATGGCGCATATTTCAACTACGCGCCTGAATAAGTCCCGGTTGTATCTTGGACTTGTGCGTCATTCTTTAGGCCACGCAAGTTGGTACATCAGCGAGTCGGCTGCGTGCCCGTCAGCTTGTGCCGCCACTCCGACAAGCTCCGCGCCGCATTGCTCGAGTAACTCTGCTGCGATGGTTGCGTTGTTGCTGGCACCGGAAGCGGTGTCAACGGCTGGCACTGGATTGACACGTGCGGTGGCGATGTATTGGCGCAGCCGGCCAAGCTCGTCAAGAGCACGATTACCGGCAGACCTTGCCTCAGAAAGTTGTTTTTGTCGCGCATTTTGTGCCTCATTCATGGTGGTCAATTTCTCAAGGCATGACTGCCCGCTTTGCTTCGCAACATCGTTTGCAGCCGCTTGAGCCATAGAGTGCGCCTCGGCAAGACCCCGTGCGTAGCCACGCGCCTCGGCAGATCTTTCAAGCCAAATGCCGCCCAAGGCTGCAAATGACGCAAAAGTCGCAGCGATCAAAACTTTATTCAGACTTAGCAAGGGTCAGCCCTGTATTTGTTACCGACCGCAGAAGCAGGTTGATCACAGGAAGTGCTGTGGCCATCAGCTGGTAGAAGTTGACGGGAACATGCGGCTGTATCAGGTTCAAATTAACTTCGACCCCTAATAGGGCCGCTGCGAAAATGTTGAGCCAAACAGTTTTTGATAGATACCATGGTTTCATAAATTGCCTTTCAGGTTGACAGAAGAGTTACTGAGCGTTTCCTAGACATTGCCGGTGCTCATCAAGCCGACGTTTTGCGAGCCCACCGCATAGGCGTGCGTTTTCTGATAGACCGCAATCTTTTCCTTGGAAAAATCGCCAGCGCAACACTTCGTTACATGCTCCGGCGTAGTCGGAATCATTGAGTTTGCGGACCAGCGTTGATCCACAAAAAGCACGGCTGCCAACGTTGTATGAAAAACTCACATATGTGTCGTATTCATGCTGGGCCAGCGGCACATGTACACAGTTCTTAAGAGCACCTTCGAACTGCTGCACATCGATAAGCGCTCGAGCAAGAGCCTTTGGTGGCGTAGTGGTATCACCCATTTTTACTGGGCTACCGTCAGGTCTAGTAGTGCTACCAAAACCAATGGTCGGCACATCACCCTTAACTGGGATCACCGCTTGGTCCGTATACCCTTCATGCATAACAAGCGCCACTAAGGCACTTGCTGATAAAGATAGTCCAGCAATAAGACGTCGATCAATGCCGATCATTTACTACTCCAATAAAATGCAAAGCAAAAAAAAGCCCCCTTTTGGGAGCTGGTGATATGTTGTACCTATTTAACTGGATTCATGTATTTCTAAAAAAGAACCTGCGACAACATGCAACCCACACGGATCAAGTCTCCATGGTTCATCAAGGCCAAGCATGTCGCCACAAGCCTCAGAACAGAAAAATTTTGTAGGATGCTCCCGCACCAAGAAAGGCAGACGAACTGCGACCGTTCCGAAATAATCGAAGGGATGACCGTCGTAAATACCAATCCACCACTCAATCCGTTCAATATCAGCATCTACCCTGATGACATCCCAATCGGCTTGATTGAGCTGCATACGCTTTTCACGCACACCACCTTCGATTGAGCTCGATGAGATACAACGGCACTCATCTTCGAATGGACTCTCTCCGATCACAATCTCATTGTGAGAGTAAACACCTTTGCACATCAAACGGATGAATTCAGACCCAAACCTATTGACTAGGTTTTTATGATTTCCTCGAAATGATGCAAGCCATATAGTCATTTTGAGGAGGCCTTCTTTTTTGGAGCAAAGAATTTCTGCCTAGCCGGTATCCACGACAAAGAGAATCTTTCTATGTTGTCTTTTGTAATTAACAACTCATTTCCATTTTGAAATTTATAGACAGTCGGCTGAAAATCATCACCTTGCATTTGATACGCAAAGTAAATTGCAAGCAGAGCATCTTGATCTTCTTTTGTTGTGCTACACATCACACCGTCAAACTCAATGCCGATCAACTTTTTTTCATGATCGGAAAGTAGATCTTTGTTTATTTTGATATTAACCATAATCACTCCAATAAAAGTTCACCAACACCGTCTGTTAACTCGGCATCGTCGGCAGTCCATGCATTTCGATAAGTCATATCGGTTGGCAATTGAGATCGATCAATGACCTTGAACTTCTTACCAGCAGGCACAACTTTTTTGCCTAAATTAATCATTTCATCATGATCAGTTTCTTGGACTGGGAAAAACACAGCCAAGATACCGTTATCTTGTTTGTAAACAATACAGTTCATTTCATATCCATCAAAAAGAAAAAGCCATCAAAAGAACGTTGCCTGGAGTGAATAAATTACCGGCCCCAGAAAAAAATTGCATTTGAATGGCAGAGTACCCACCGTAAAAACTAATCTGCACATTTCCACCACGCGCGGTCAGGTCAGGTTGAGATGTGGCTGTTGTAAAGTTTGCAAGAAAAACTGTGTTCGATGGACACGGTTCTTTCAGGTTAACAATGTATTTGCCAGTAGACAAAAATGTGATGCCAGAGACATTCTTAAAATTACTACCAAACACAGTTGGAACACCAGAGTCGAATGCTGAAGCAATTGCAACAACACAATCTTCAAGCGGCGTTGGATTAGACAGAGTAATCGTCCAAGAAAAAAACGTTTCACCATTTCCTTTAGACTTTACGACATCCACTACTATTGCACCAGTAAAAGCGTTGAATGAAGTAACCGCACCAAGCATCCATTTTTCTGCACTGTTAACAATTTGCACAAATTGTCCAGGAAGGAAATTCTTTCCTG
>JBEGSP010000034.1:0-10650 GCA_041179845.1 Pseudomonadota bacterium | reverse complement strand
AGCTAATTGTCGTGGCACGATGCTGGCGATTAAAAAAGCTGCTTCGACCAAGAATAAGAAGAAATGATCGCTGGTTCACTTTATCAATGACCTCAATCCTCGCGAGCAAGATGAAGGAATTCGGTACGCATTGCGAGATTAGGCTGTAACTCACCTAGCATGGCTGAGGTTACCGTTTCTTCACCAGCAGTTTTTATGCCACGGCTTTCCATACACAGATGGCGACAACGGATCACTACGCCAACCGCTTTAGGTTGCAAACTTTCCATTAACGCATTTGCCACTTGAATGGTGAGGCGCTCTTGAACTTGCAACCGTTTTGAGAAACATTCAACTAAACGCGTAAGTTTAGATAGTCCAACGATTTTTCCATCCGGCATATAACCAACAGTCGCTTTGCCAAAAAAGGGCGCAAGGTGATGTTCGCAATGGCTATACACAGGAATATTACGAACTACTATTAATTCGTTGTACTCCTCAGCACCATCTTCAAATGCTTTTAAAACATCTGACGGATTTTGACCATAACCTGAGGTCCAGTACTTCCACGCTTTGGATACGCGGGCAGGTGTTTCTATTAAGCCTGGACGTTCCGGATCTTCTCCCAGACTTTTAAGAAAGCGTCTCCAGTCATTTTCATCAAAATTGTCAGACATTAAAAATCTTTCAGTAAAAGTAGGGCAAATGCAAAAATGATCCGCAGACTATTTGCGTAAAATACTAAAGCTCAATTTATGTATGATCGTACCCGAAATTTCTTATTCGATTTGAACCCAAGAAAATGCTCGGCGGTTTTTGGCATGCTGTATCCTTTTCATGCGATCGATAACGCGCTGCATTATCGCTGTGTAAGCAAGAGACGGCTTACCCAGCCGAGCCCGAATCACAACCTTTGAACTAATTAATAAAAAACCTATGAACATCAAGACCACACTACATACACGGATACTTAACATCCTGACTGCCATCGTAGCCATTGGTTTTTACTCTTCTGCGATAGCTGCACCCTTTGCCTATGTGCCGAATGAAAAATCCGGCACGATTTCTGTCATCGATACCGAGAATGACAGCGTCGTCGCTGAAATCAAAGCGGGCGATAAACCCAGAGGCTTGGCTGCTTCTAAAGATGGCAAGACTTTGTATGTGAGCGATCAACCGAATAACGTACTGGTGAAAATCGATCTGGAACAACGCATCGCATCGGGCACGGTTGAGTTAGGTGAATCACCCGAAGGAGTGTCGATATCGCCCAATGGCAAGTGGGTGGCGGCGGCATCAGAAATTAGTAATTCGGTTAACTTTGTTAATGCCGCGACTGGCCGTAAAGAATATGCCATCAAGACGCGTGGACAAAATCCTGAGCATGCGGTGTTTAGTCCCGATGGTAAATGGATGTATGTATCGGCTGAAGAAGCGGACAGCGTTGACGTTATTGATCTCGCTAAACGCAAACAGGTAGCCTCAATCAAAGTTGGCAATCGGCCGCGCGGCATCGCATTTCGCCCAGATAGCAAAGTCGCTTATGTCGCTTCCGAGCTGGTAAATACCGTGTATGTGATTGACGTAGCTAGCCGCAAAGTCATCAAAAAACTCAATACAGGTAATTTCTGTAATGGCGTGACCGCTTCGCCAGACGGCACTCGCGTTTTTGTAACGAATGGCAAGGACGGCACTGTCTCAGCTATCGATACCGCAACGAATGAAATCATTGCCACCATCCCTGTGGGTAAACGTCCCTGGAATATGGCCATCACACCCGACAGTAAAAAGCTTTATGTTGCCAATGGTCGATCTAACTCAGTCACTGTGATCGATGCCATTGAGTTAAAAGCAATTGGCGAGATCCCAGTAGGAGATACTCCTTGGGGCGTAGTGATTCGATAATTTTTTTGAAAACTCACGATCTCAGTTCAATTTCAACGGCAATCAATAAAAATTGTGTTTGAAATTAAATACATAGTTCGCGTTGGCCTGTAGAGGTTTTTGCTGATTGTGTGGAGGTTCTACCTCAACGCTAGCCGAGCTTAGAAAAAAAATGGGAGGATGAAAAAAATTCACTTGTATCCCCGTCGACGAGGAGCCTATATTCAGGGCCCCACTTGCAATATGGCATAAGTTTCATTGATTAAATTGCTAAAAAATTAATGAAACTTTTTGCTTGGGTTCACTTAGTTTTATTGTTCAGTTAATAAAAACCAATCGGAGATTACATTGGCCAAATCCACTGCATTCGTTAAGAGCATCCTGGCTTCTGCTTTAGTCGCAGCATTTGCTGCACCAAGCTTTGCCGACGAGAATCTAGACAAGATCTCGGCAATGAAAAACACCAACACAGCTATCGACATTCCTACCGTTCCACAGACCGGTGCGAACGTTGATCAGCTCAAAGCTAACCTGAAGAAAATCAAACTGCCAGAAGGCTTCAAGATCGAACTGTACGCAGTCGTTCCTGATGCACGTTACATGGCTGTTGCTCCTTCAACCAACATGCTGTTCGTTGGTACACGTAAAACTACCGTATGGGCAGTTACTGACCGTAACGGTGACATGACTGCTGACGAAGTTAAGCCTTTCGCTCCTTCGATCAAATTCAAAAATCCTAACGGCGTTTGCTGGACTAAGGATGGTTTCTTGATCGTGGTTGAATCGAACCGCGTTCTGAACTTCCCAGCTGCTGAATACTTCTACGAAGGTCCGGACGTTGCAGTAATTACTGCAGTTAAAGAAGGCGGCCTGATTCCAGTTGAAGAGCAGTCATACAACCACACTGGCCGCGTTTGCCGTGTAGCTGATGATGGCAAGCTCTACGTTACTCTGGGCCAGCCATACAACGTTCAGCCTAAAGACAAGATCGATCTGTACAACAAAGTTGGTATCGGCGGCGTTGTTCGCTTGAACCCATTTGATGGTTCGGGTCGTGAAGTGTATGCAATGGGAATGCGTAACCCAGCTGGTATCGACATCAACCCAAAAGACAAAACTATCTGGACAACAGACAACCAGGTTGACGGTCTGGGTGATGACGTTCCTCCAGGCGAACTGAACCGCATCACCAAAGCTGGTGAGCATTTCGGTTTCCCATACTGGAACGGCCACTACAAAGTTGCAGGTTCACCTGCTGCTGCTGAACTGAAAGACATGAAAGAGCCAAAATCAACGTTCCCACAAGTTGAATTCCCAGCTCACCAAGCTCAGCTCGGTATGTCGTTCTACACTGGCAAATCGTTCCCTAAGAAATATCAGGGCGGTATCTTCGTTGCTTCGCACGGCTCATGGAACCGTACAGTTCCTAGCGGCTACCTGGTCAACTACGTTCCTGTGAACGCTGATGGCACAGCTGGCAAAGCAGAAGTGTTCGCAGAAGGCTTCATCGACACAGCAACTAAGCGCGCTATCGGCCGCCCAGTTGACGTGGCAAACTTGCCTGATGGTTCGATTCTGGTATCCGATGACTACGCTGGCGCGATCTATCGCATCAGCTACACCGGTAACTAATCGCCTGTCGTAATTTCACCGAGCAACGGCTCGGTGTTTTACGCGAAACGCCTGCCCCGGTAACTCGTGGCAGGCGTTTTCAATTGAGGGTATAGTTCGGCCCTCGCAAAAACAACTTTTCGATTTAGATCATGAAATCCGTCATTTTATTTTCAGTAGCACTCGTGTTTTCCGCTTTCACTAACAGCGCGCTTTCTGCCGAAAAAACCGGCGCCGAAATTGCTCAAAGCTGCACCATGTGTCACGGTGAAAATGGGCTCTCTAAAATGCCCGGCACTCCCTCGTTAGCGGGACAGTCCGAAATCTATTTAGTTAATCAGTTGCGACACTTTCGCGACGGTCAACGTCAGCATGAGCAAATGAGCGTGATTGCCAAGCCGCTTACCAATGCCGATATCGATAAAGTCTCAGCGTGGTTTGCACAATTCGAGGTGGAATTGAAAAAACGCTAAAACCTATGTCTTGGTGAATTTTCGATACACGATAATTTCCCTAGTAAATTTTAGGTAAAAAAAAAGCCTGTGCACGCACAGGCTTTTTTTTCATGTACGGGAATTATTTGGCGCGCTGCTCCAATAAATTTTTTACTGCCACATGACCAGCATCGTCAGCCATTTGATACGCGGATTTACCTCGATCGTCGAGCAATGAGGCATCAGCACCCTTGTCTAATAAAAGCGCCGCAGTCTGAGTGTGTCCAGAGCCTGCCGCCCACATTAAGGCGGTAAGTTCACTCTTGTAACGCGCATTTACATCAACACCCGCAGCAATCAAACGCGCTACCACCTGGGTATGACCATTCCCTGCTGCATACACCATGGCCGATTTTTTTAATTGATCCACCGAATGAATATCAGCACCTCTGGCCAGCAGTTTTTCTAACGTGTCGACATCACCCGCATACGCGGCTGCCATCAATGGCGTGACTTTCGACGTATTAGCGGTCTCAATGTTTGCTCCTTTTTCAAGGAGGTAGTTAATCATCTCTTTATTCCCAGCTTTGATGGACATCAGCAGCAAACTTTCGCCCGGACGATTACGCGAATTGATATTCGCGCCACGATTCTCAATGAGGTCTTTGAGCTTGGTTAGATTACCTGCGCGCACAGCTGCTAAAGAGGCGCTATGCGGATTGTCCGTTTCTTGTGCATTTATTGCGACGCAAAAAAAGATCAGGCTGAAAAGCAGCATAATTCGTTTGATAATTTTCATGTGTATAGCCCTAATAAATCGATGTTTTTTATTGCAAAGCGAGGTAACTGGTAATAGGATCAACAGGCGCAATAATAAGTGTTTTTTATTGCGGTCGACAAAAAGAAGTCTGGCCTACATGCGCGCTCCTAGCAGGGCAGCAAGCTTGAAAAACTTTGGTCTGCTGTTTCAGGGTTTTTAAGGTTCGCCGGACAGAAGAGACGATAAACCCAACTAGAGAGGAAGCTTCATGGCTCTGAATAAGATGCTCAAGACGCTTGCCGCCACCAGCCTGCTACTCGCAGGTTCCGTGTATGCGCAAGAACCGATTGCGGGGGCTGGTATTAAGCCTATCGCAATGCCCAATTTTGGGACCGTAAGTCAGTCAATGCTGGATGCCGCAGGCAAAGACAGCAAAAACTGGTTGCACCCGAACGGCAGCTACGAACAAACTCGTTACTATCCTGCTTCGCAAATCAATACAGGTAACGTCGCTAAGATGCGTCCTGCGTTTGTTTTCCAAACAGGTATCGTCGAGTCCATGGAAACAGCACCGCTGGTTGTTAATGGCGTGATGTTCCTGACTACGTCATACAACCATGTTTACGCTATCAACGCGTCAACCGGTGAACAGTACTGGCACTACAAGCACAAGATCGGTCCTGTATCGACTTACTGCTGCGGTCCAAATAACAAAGGTGTCGCTATTTCTGAAGGCAAGCTCTTCATGGGCACGCTGGATGCAAAACTGGTCGCACTTGATGCAAAAACAGGCAAGATGCTGTGGGAAACTCAAATCGCTGATCCTGAATTGGGCTACAGCGAAACGATGGCTCCTGCAGTGGCAGATGGCAAAGTACTGATCGGTACCAATGGTGGTGAATACGGCGTTCGCGGTTTCGTGAAAGCCTATGACGCTAACAGCGGCAAACTGATCTGGACATTCCACACCATTCCTGAAAAAGGTCACGAAGGTACGTGGGCAGTTAACGATGCAACAGGTCGTAACATGCACCGTGACATCGCTGCAGAAAAAGCTGCTCTGGCAAAGAACAGTGATTTCTACAAAACTCTGGGTGGTGGCGTATGGATGACTCCTGCTATCGATCGCAAAACCAAAACTGCTTTCTTCGTCGCTGGCAATCCATCGCCTGACTTGTACGGAGCTGAGCGTCCTGGTGACAACCTGTACACCAACTCGATGATCGCTGTTGATCTCGAAACAGGTAAGTACAAGTGGCACTTCCAGTACATCGCTCACGATGTATGGGATCTGGATGCAGTTTCGCCAGTTATCCTGACCGAAGCTAAAGACAAGAGCGGCAAGATGATCCCTGTGGCTATCCACGGCGGCAAAACTGGCCACATCTACGTTCACGACCGTAACAACGGCAACCTGATCCGCTTCTCCGAGCCTATGGTTTCGCAAGAAGGTCTGTGGAGCTTGCCAACACCTCAAGGCACACGTATGTCCTTGGGTGCAAACGGCGGTGTTGAATGGTCGCAGATGGCTGTTAACCCACCATTGCGTTTGGCATTCGCTGCCAACCTCGAACAGCCAATGACTTACCACGTTGAAGCGTCTGGCTACCCAGGCGGTAAATTGTGGTTGGGCGGCGCGTTCAAAAACGTTCCAGGTGAAGAGCAGTTCGGTAACGTAACTGCCGTTAACCTCGATACCGGTAAGGTCGTTTGGAAAGCACGTACAGATCAGCCAATGATCGGCGGCGTTCTGGCAACTGCAGGTAACCTGGTGTTTGCTGGTGAGGGCAATGGCTGGTTCAAAGCCTACGATGCTAAAACAGGTAAAGTACTGTGGCAGTATCAGTGCGGCGCTGGCGTGAATGCACCAGCAACGTCGTACACAATCAACGGTAAGCAATACATCGCCGTTGCAGCAGGCGGTAACAGCCAGCTTGACTTCAAGCGTGGCAATAGCGTGTTCGTATTCGCTCTGTAATTTAGCGCGGAACATGGAGGCTGCCTGAGGGCAGCCTCTTTTTTTATCTATCCTTATCTAACAATCGAATCGAAGGTTTAATCATGAATTTCCGTGCAGCAGTTACTTCGCTGTTCGTGCTGATCTCCCTTTGTGCTGGAGCGCAGGCACAAGATATCGAAGCCGGTAAGAAAAAAGCAGAAGCCTGTGTCGCATGCCACGGCGCGTCTGGTAACTCCGCATCAGGCATGTTTCCAACGCTTGCTGGCCAAAATGCGCGTTATCTGTATTTACAATTAAAAGATTACAAAGAGGGTCGGCGTAAAAATCCTATGATGTCTGCGGTTGCCGGCGCACTTGAAAAGCAAGACATGCACGACCTCGCTGCTTACTTTGCCGCGCAAAAGCAAGTACGCACAGGTTTTAAAGCCGAGCCAGAACGAATCAAAGCCGGCGCGGCCAAAGCAGAAGAATCGTTATGTGCGATGTGTCACATGGGTGGCATGACGGGCCAAAATGAAATTCCTCGCTTGGCCGGTCAGCATCCTGAGTACATCATGTCGCAGTTAAAAAACTTCAAGGCACGCGAGCGCACGAATGACGCTGGTAATATGACTAGCCTGGCGCAAACGCTTTCCGAGGAAGACATGACCAATCTTGCACACTGGATTAGCTCGCTGTATTAACTTGTTTCAATGTCGTTTATAAAGCCGGCTTAGGCCGGCTTTTTTTTGACCAAGGAGATGACAAATGTCGTTTGATTTACTAATGGACCCCCACATATGGGCTGCATTTCTCACCCTGACTGCATTGGAACTAGTACTTGGAATTGATAATGTAATTTTTATCTCCATTTTGGTGGAGAAGCTTCCAGTAGAAAAACGTGAGTTGGCACGTCGCATAGGTTTGTTTGCCGCCATGTTCATGCGTATCGGTTTATTGCTGATGCTTACGTGGCTAGTTGGATTAACCGAACCCATCATTTCGGTAGCGACTATTACTTTTTCCGGGCGCGATCTCGTTCTCTTACTTGGTGGGCTATTTTTGCTGTGGAAGAGCGTGGGGGAGATTCACGAAACGATGGAAGGTTCACACGATAGCTCAGCTAAATCAGCCGCTCATAGTTTTGGTGCCGTGATTCTTCAAATCATGCTGATCGATATTGTTTTCTCGCTTGATTCCATCATCACCGCGATTGGTATGGTTGAACAAATTAGCGTAATGGTTGCAGCCGTCATTGTCTCTGTCGGGTTGATGATGATATTTGCAAAAGCCATAGGAGAATTCGTCTCTACGCATCCCACCATCAAAATGCTCGCGTTAGCATTTTTAGTCGTGATTGGTGTTGTACTGATTGCTGAGAGTTTTGGAAACCATGTTCCTAAAGGCTATATTTATAGTGCGATGGCTTTTTCAGTCACTGTGGAAATGCTAAATCTGCGTATGCGTAAACGATCAACCAGACCCGTAGATCTGATCGCCTCTATTGCTCTACCCGACAAAGAGGATGAAAAATAGGATTCTGGAAAAGTGTCTTAAACCAATTCTGCTTGGGTTAGCTCGGATTTTACGTAAGCGTAAAAGACAGGTGCGGCAATGACACCGGCTACCCCAAACAAGGATTCCATTAATAGCATGGCCGATAGTAATTCCCAGGCGCGGGCATTGATTTTGGTGCCTACGATTTTGGCATTCAAAAAATACTCTAATTTGTGCACGGTCACGAGAAAAATTAACGATAACCCTGCTGTCGAAATTGAATGAGACAAGCTGATCACGACGATCGCTGTATTCGAAATCAAATTACCAATCACCGGCAGCAGGCCGGCCACAAATGTCAGAAGAATCAATGTTTTGATAAACGGAAGATGTATCCCCGCAATAGGTAAAATTATCATCAAAAATATGCCCGTGAGAATGGCATTAATAGCGGATATCTGAACCTGAGCAAAAACGATTTGTTTAAACGCCTGATGAAGATTAACGACTCGCTTATGTAATGCTGCGGCTAACGGCTTAAAGTGGTGTATGCGCGTGGTGTCATACAACGCGGCCATAGCACCAATCACCATACCGATAATTACGTGTGCAATTGTTCTGCCTGTTTGCTCTCCTATATGCTTGGCTTGCCCTGCATGCTCACGCATCCAAGCTGTTAATGTTTGCTGCAAGGCCTCTGCACTCTCCGGTAAATACTCTGCTAGCCATTCAGGAATTTGATTACGCGACAATTCAATCAGGTCGGCCATTTTCTTTACTAAGACCGGATAGCTACCATCATCCGAAAGAAAAAAAGCTAAGGGAACCCACGCGCCTACCGTCAACAATAAAACAATTACTGACCCAAGTACTGCCACCGAAATTAACTTCGCTTTTTGATTGCTCATGCGAGAGCTTAGTGGAGGTGCAATCAGATGAACCAGTGCATACACCAGTAAGCCCGAATACAGCGCCGCTAATAAACCAACGTGAAGTAGTAGTAGTAGCGCAGCACCAGCAAGTACAAACGAGACTATTTGCGGAAAATTATTTTTTCGTGGTTCTATCATGCATTCATTCGATTAAATAAAGTGCGGTTTTTTTCACAACAAAAAACCGCTCACAGTTTCCTGTGAGCGGTTTTAATGTAAAGACTCTTCTTCGTGGGCACGAGAACGGCCCTCGCTGTTTAGTTCTGTTGTAAGCCAGCCAGTAACCAGCCACCCTGACCGGAGACTGGTTTAGATAACACCCAGGTTTCGTTGAATGCTTCAGCGGCTGCATTCTCTTCTTCACGAACGGTGCCATGAAAACGAACGCTGGCAATATATTCGTCTGCAACGGTTTCTATACCAAGCAAATCGGCTTCGAGTGTCACAACGTCGGTATGGTTTGACGCGGAACCTCGTTCACTCAACTGCATCTTCAGTTCAGCAAACATCTCTGGCGTAGTGAACTCACGAATATCGTGGGCATCACCTTTATCCCATGCCGCTTGCATACGCAGAAAATTCGTTTTAGCGCTGCGTAAGAAACCCGCTGTATCAAATCCCTGAGGTACCGATGATGGCTGATGGTTTTCCCAAAGTGTCGAGCCAGATGCCGCGGAAGAATTCCCCAAATTTGCACCGATTTCCGGCGTTGCAACACGCTGGGAAGGCACATCGCTATATGGAGTGGCAAAAGAAGGCTGCGGCGCGGCGGCTCCTGATCTGCGGGCCAATAGGCGAACGATAAAAAATATGGCCAAGCCAATCAAAGCAATCATCAAAAAGCTGCTTATCATGCTACCAAGCTCAGCGCCCATACCAAAGTGGGACATCAATGCTCCTATGCCCAGACCTAATAGTGCGCCGCCGACGATACCCCTCCACGGGCTAGCTGGTGCTGGAGCAGCAGGCGCTGCTGGACGAGGGGCCGCTTGCTGACCTGCATTCTGCATAGGCGCAGGCTTAGCAGGACTCGGCGAGGATTTTCCAAATGAACCTCCGCCTCCCAAGCGCTTTGCCTCCACGTTGGTAATACCGCCTGTCACACCCAACATCACGATCATCAATGCTACCCAAAGCTTCTTCATGGTTCCTCCAAAGTACAGATATACGGAAAAAATCCGCCCAACTTCATAACGCTTGCCGGCATTTTACGCAAAGTCGGCAACTTGGCGAAGATTACCACCTAGCGGATCCCCGCGTTTTGCAGAACGGGAAATCCCTGCCTAGGTTTGAGTCTTTGTAACCGTGCCACGCAGCTCAACTCTGCCTATGTTGGGCAATTTCTATCTTTTACTAGCCCCAAAGTTTAAAACTATTATTTTTCATCGCTCAATAGGTTAAGACTATTAAATTAATAAAAACTATCAAATTTACGATTTGATTGTCTGAGACTATTATCCGCTCCGTTGCCACATTTTGTTCAACCATCCCTTAGGAGTAATAACCATGTCCCTGATCAACACCACTATCAAACCATTCAAAACGACCGCTTATCACGATGGAAAATTCGTTCCTGTGAGCGAAGCCAACCTCAAAGGTCAGTGGTCTGTCGTG
>JBEGSP010000033.1:0-2688 GCA_041179845.1 Pseudomonadota bacterium | reverse complement strand
TCATGGGTCTCAACTAGAAATTATTGACGGAATTTATTCTTACAGCACAGGAGATAACTCGATTAATGATACTGCACTGCTATTAGACAAAAATATGCCGATCGAAAATTGCGATGACGGTTTATGTTTAAGACTAATTTCTGCACCAACTAACGGGCGTATGATCATCAAACTCCGCTGGGCGGAAAATTTTTTGTTTAAAGTAAAAATTTTCGATGATCTAACAGGATGTGAATAAAGACCCTGCCTGTACTTCTCTGACGCAGTGGTCACTGTAAAGTCCTCGCCAATAAAAGTACCGCCACTTAATTACTTAAGAGCTTATTCTATCCATAAAACGATTCTCGCAATAAAACCAATTAGACAATCATTTAAATAGAAGGAAGTGACTATACTCTGGAAGCGTTGCTTGTCCGGAATAAAAGTGATAGCTACGGATACCACTAGATGATGTAATACAACAGATATTTTTTAAAATCTCAGTGATCCACTTATTTTTAAACTACTTACCCAGGTTTTGATTGACCCATCGCTCAATCTCCGCTGCTGACATCGCTCCACTCGTTCGGGCAACCTCTTGCCCTTGCCGAAACAATGCCATAGTCGGAATGCTGCGAATTCGATAGCGAATGCTGGTCTGGGGCGCAGCTTCAGTGTCCAATTTCACAAACCGAACGCCTGGCATTCGAGCGGCGGCTGCTTCGAATTGTGGTGCCATCATGCGACATGGTCCACACCACTCAGCCCAAAAATCAACCAAAACAGGCAAGTCAGTCCCTTCCGCATAACGCTGGAAATTTTGATCATTTAATTCAACAGGCCGCAGCTGCATTAGCTCTTCTCCACATTTTCCGCAGACAGGATTATCGTGTAACCGATCATCAGGAATACGATTTCTCGCACTGCAGCGCGCACAAACTACTTGCATTGGCAATCCTCTAGTTCATTTTATGGAATGTCCTTCACGGTCAATCACTTCGACCGAGATTGGAATACCCTGACCCACACTCTGAGTCACAGTACAAAATGCTTCAAACTGACTCATTACTCGCTCACTCTGCTCTAGTGAATCCGCAGTGACGCCAAGTCGTAGCACAGCATGTACATTCAATACACGTAAACGTTTCTCAGAATTTCGACCGACTTCAGCGGTTACTACACATTCCAATGGTTCTGGCATCTGATTAAATTTTCGATATGCAAACAAGAGCGAATCTGACAAACAATTACCAATCGCCGCACATAGCATGTGTACTGGCGATGGACCCGCTCCTGTACCGAGGGGCGGCGGCTCATCCGCAATGAGGACGGGGATATGTCGGTCAAAATTCACCTCAAAACGATAATCCTCTAACTGCCGAAGTGACACACTGACTGTTTTATCTGTCATGAAATTATTCCTGCATAGTAGCGCTTGAATTTGCGTTTTCTTTGCTCATTTGCCGAAATCGCAGAACATCTTCTGGCGGAAACAAATGCTCCGACATATCCCGTGGTTGGTACTTACGTTTTCTACGAGGCGTTGCTTGCTCAATCGAAGGCATTGAAGGTAAGGCACGCCGAATTTTTGTAGCATCCCTAACTGTGTTAGCCATGTGCAGGGCCCAACACGCTGGGCAACCTTTAAGGAGCCATAGCGACAATCCCAACAAAGGAAAGGCGACCCAAGGAAGAGATGACAGCAGCGTAACGGACCAGGCCAAGAGCCCTATACCGGCTACGCCACGAACCAGCATAATGCTAATCTGATTTTTCGGAACGACTTCACAAGACTTCGATTGAAATAGGTTCATACGAATCCTTGAGGTTGGTGAGTGATCAACTTTCCAAGTTACCCTGAGCGTTATATTGAGCGCATCTCATCAAATTCAATAGGTGTTTGGCAAACACTCAATAACTCAACGTCGTCGACTTTCCCCAAAAAACGCGATACGCGAAAATCGTATAGCCAATAATGACCGGCAACACGATAACCACGCCGTAAAAAATAACTAGCAACGCTTCTGGTGCACTCGCAGCCTGCCAGATATCAAGCTTGTCGATCACGAGCCACGGAAACAAGCTATAAGCCAGGCCGTAGAAAGACAGCAAAAATATGCCGACTGTGCTGGCGAATGGCACCGCGGCACCATATTGGTTGCCCTGTGCTAGCCGTGTTGGCAGCCTGGATAAACTACGAGAGATAACAAAAAACAAGGCCATGGTCATCGCCGGAATTGGGAACAGCATGAGTACATTCGGAAAGCTGAACCACTTGTCGAAGATCCGCGGGCTAACCCAAGGTGTTGCTACGGAAATCGCGAGGACACCGGCGGCTGTGAGCCATAAACTGCCCTTGGCCCAATCGACCGCATTGAGCTGCAAAGCGCCCTCGGTTTTCATAATCAACCAAGCAGCGCCCAATAAGCGATAAGCAAATACAAGACAAAAACCGATCAAGGCACTAAACAAATAGCCCGGTAAGTCTTGCTTGAAGCCAGTGATTAACTGGCCCAACATAAAGCCTTGCGACCAAGAAGCCAGTATTGACCCGATGTAAAAAGCCTTGTCCCAGAGGGGCCGGTGGTGGTCTTTAGCCTTGATGCGAAAATCAAAAGCGACGCCGCGTAGTGACAAAGCTACGAGCATGAGAGCCACAGGCAAATACAGCGACCCTAAAATCACGCCATGCGCCATCGGGAAACCCAC
>JBEGSP010000032.1:0-5302 GCA_041179845.1 Pseudomonadota bacterium | reverse complement strand
AGATTTCCGGGGGGACAAAGAACAACTTATTCAGGCAGTTCTTAATATTGTTCACAACGCTGCTCAGGCCTTGACCCCTAGAATGAGTCAGGGTGATGCCGAATTAGTATTTCGTAGCCGGATTGGGCGTTCGATTACCATCGCCAAAGTTCGATATAGGCTGGCACTGGACTTGCATATCATCGACAACGGCCCGGGTATACCGGCTGAGCTAAAGGATAGAATTTTTTATCCTCTCGTCTCTGGCCGAGACGGAGGTAGCGGATTGGGGCTGACATTAGCCCAGACCTTTGTTCAGCAACATAACGGCGTGATTGAGTGTGATAGCCGACCCGGTTGCACGGATTTTCGTATTCTGATTGGCTTGCCCTGATTCTGTGCGTTTGATTGGCATGTGAAAATAGGTGGCCGAACAGGGGCGGTGAGCGCACTGAAATGGTGCTGGCGATGGATTAAGCTGGACGCATAGCGAAGCACATGAAACCAATCTGGATAGTTGACGACGACGAATCAATACGCTGGGTGCTTGAAAAAGCACTGGCGCGAGAGAACCTTTCTACCCGTAGTTTTTCCAATGTGCGTGACGTCGTCGCTGCGCTCGACTCTGGCACGCCGCAAGTCTTGGTTTCAGACATACGCATGCCCGGTGAATCGGGCCTAGAGCTGTTGCAGATCGTCAAAGAGCGCTTCCCCGGCTTACCAGTGATTGTGATGACGGCGTTCTCCGATCTGGATTCCGCCGTGTCCGCCTTTCAAGGTGGCGCCTTTGAATATCTGGCCAAACCTTTCGATCTCGATAAAGCCGTTGAGCTGATTCGTCGCGCGTTAGAAGAAAGTTTGCGCGAATCAGCAGGTGAGGCCACTGCCGCCGAGACGCCTGAAATTTTGGGTCAGGCGGCGGCGATGCAAGACGTGTTTCGCGCTATCGGCAGGTTATCGCAATCGAATGTCACCGTGCTGATCACAGGCGAGTCAGGTACTGGCAAAGAACTGGTCGCACGGGCGCTGCATAAACACAGCCCTCGAGCGACTCAACCTTTCATCGCGCTTAATACGGCAGCGATACCGAAAGATTTACTTGAATCGGAATTGTTTGGTCATGAACGTGGTGCCTTTACCGGAGCTCAGGCCACCCGACGTGGACGATTTGAACAGGCTGAGGGTGGAACCCTGTTTTTAGATGAGATTGGCGATATGCCTTTCGATTTGCAAACGCGTTTATTGCGCGTGCTCTCCGACGGACATTTTTATCGCGTAGGTGGTCATCAGTCGATGAAAGCGAATGTCCGAGTGATCGCAGCGACTCATCAAAATCTTGAGCAACGCGTGCGTGATGGACTGTTCCGCGAAGATCTATATCACCGACTCAATGTTATTCGTTTGCGGCTGCCCTCGTTGCGTGAGCGACGCGAAGATATTCCATTGTTAGCGCGTTATTTCTTAAATCAAAGTGCGCGTCAGCTAGGCGTTGAAGCGAAGCGTGTATCAGATCAAGCGATGCATTTTTTATCGTCGCTTGATTTGCCCGGTAACGTGCGTCAACTGGAAAACCTATGTAATTGGATTACCGTCATGGCGCCAGGTCAGACGGTAGAAATCAAAGATTTACCCCCCGAGCTAACTGCGGATACGCTCGGATCGATGGCGCTCGACATCCAGTCTGAACCATCTATCAACGGTTCTGCTGGGCACGCCAGTCATTCCAGTGATAGGTCGGCTGACAGTCCTTTATCCAAGCTCGTAGGTAGTGTTAGCGAGCGTAGTAACTGGATACTCTTGCTAGAGGCTGAGGCAGCTCAGATGCTTTCTTCCGGTAAGCCAGAAGTGATGGATGCTCTCGGAAAGCAGTTTGAATCAGCACTGATCAAGACTGCTTTAAAACATACTCACGGTCGTAAGAATGATGCTGCGATTCGTTTGGGTATAGGCCGCAACACCATCACCCGCAAAATACAAGAGCTCGGTATCGAAGGTGGCAAAGACGACTAGAGCAATGTAGTCGTCGACTTGTTTAATCGGACCTTAGCCGCGCCGGACCTTAGCCACGCAAGATATTGATAGGCGGGTTTTTAACGTCGACAGGTTTTACGATCATGCGCGATTTTTGGCTGGGTGGCGTCCAACCAAAACGCTTCCAGAGCGATTGCACATCCGAGCCTGGCTTCCAGTCATGCTCACCCGGCCGTTTCCCCGCGGCTGGGCGCGGGAAGAGTTCGTTCAAGTTTTTCTCGTTCATCGTAGTGCTCCGTCCAATGAAGGCATAATTCAACAGCTTGTACATCGGTATCAGAACAAGAATCTTTAGATCAAAACTGTAAACATGCTAATGGCTGGTGCTGTATCACACGTATTGCTGCAATCACTGCCCTGATTTCAGCCGTCGCCAGAGGGTAGTGCGACTGATACCCAGATGGGCCGCGGCGAGTGCTCGGTTGCCTTCAAAACGCTGAAGGATATCCTCAATATCAGCAGCTGTTTCATTCGAGGCGATGGAAATCTGCGCTGAATTTCCGGTGCTCAGTTCAGGCGCTAGTTTAATTAACAGGGACGGTGTTAGTGCCTGTAGCGGCTCAACCGATAGAAACAAAGCGATGCGTTGCATCAGATTGCGTAGCTCACGCACATTACCCGGCCAGTGCCACGCAGTGAGTAACGATGCGCAGGTCTGTAATTCGGCATGCAAATTCACACTGGGGCGCGCACCTAATTCAGCCAGTGCATTTTTTAGCCACCATTCTGCTAATGGAATGACATCGTCCTTACGCTCGCGCAGCGCAGGAATGTGAACGCGCAATACACCGAGGCGATAAAACAGATCAGCTCGAAACTGATGATTCGCTACGCGTTCTTCCAACTGACAATGAGTCGCGCTGATGATGCGTACATCAACCGGTATTGGGCGCGTGCCACCGACACGCACAATTTCTTTTTCTTCCAACACGCGTAGCAAGCGTGTTTGCAATGGCAGCGGCATTTCGCCAATTTCATCGAGAAACAACGTGCCGCGATGTGCTGATTCAAACAGCCCTGCATGACCACCACGTCGTGATCCTGTGAATGCGCCCTCGTCGTAGCCAAATAATTCTGACTCTAAGAGTGACTCAGCAATTGCGCCGCAATTGACTGCAACAAAGGGTGGGTTGCCAGCTCCTTTACGTAAACTTTCGCGATGAATTGCCTGTGCGACCAATTCTTTACC
This sequence comes from Pseudomonadota bacterium, assembly GCA_041179845.1. Classification (GTDB taxonomy): domain Bacteria; phylum Pseudomonadota; class Gammaproteobacteria; order Burkholderiales; family Burkholderiaceae_D; genus Pernthalerella. The sequence continues at coordinate 2,103 of JBEGSP010000032.1, read as the reverse complement.
CGTGCCGGTTTCGCCTTCAATTAAAACGGGTGCGGGGGATTTTCCGAACAGGCTGATGGTTTGACGCAAGGCTTGAATTTTTTCTGAGGTGCCTCGTATCTCACTCAGCGCATGCTTTGCACGCAAGGTGTCTGGTACGGGGTAGTGGCGTCCGCGGGGTGCTTCTAGTTGCGTAGCGCGTGCAATATCTAAGGCATCTTCGAAAGCCTGTCGAATCGATGCGGCGGAATATACAAACACACCAGCGAGTCCGGCTTCTTCAGCCAGATCGGTGATCAAACCGGCACCGACCACGGCTTTGATTCCTGCAGACTTCATTTCATTAATTTGAGCACGAGCATCCTCAACGGTGACATACGTTCGCTGCATGATAGGCAGATCAAACGTTTGTTGAAATTCTTCCAGTTCCGCTAAAGGATCTTGGTAGTTGATTAGCCCGATCTCGGGAGTGATGCGGCGCGCACGCGCCAGCGCTCGCATCACATCGAAACCGCTCGCCTTAGCGATGACAACAGGAATCGATAGTCGGCTCTTCAAGTAGGCCGCATTTGATCCTGCTGAGATCACCGCATCGCAGCGCTCGGTTTGCAGTCGCTCGCGGATATGGGCGACCGCTTCCTCAAACCCGAGTTGTATTGGCTCAATCGTGGCCTGCTGATCGAACTCAAGCGTAATGTCGCGGAACAGGTCAAACAGGCGCGAGATCGAGACCGTCCAGAAGACCGGTTTAGTAGCGAGTTCGCGCGGAAGTGGAGGGCGGTTCATGTTTCAGAGATGTTAATTGTTTCAATCTAATTGAAACATTGAAACACATATTGAAACATTTTTCCAAGTGTTAGCTTGCTAATTCCTTGGGTGCTTCTGGCAAGCCTCTGTTTTGTTTAGGGATTTTCTAGTCTGCGATACCGCGCACAGAGCGCCGTTAGATGGCACAGCGATTGCAATCAAGCTGTCGTCTTTAAACCTTCACCATTCATCCTCACATTTTTACTTTTACAACAGGACTCTCATGAGCAAGCTCACTCCTGGCGCGCGCTTTCGCCAAGCCATCAAGGAAGAATCACCGCTGCAAGTCATCGGCGCTATCAACGCCAATCACGCGCTGCTGGCCAAACGCGCTGGCTTTCGTGCCATTTACCTTTCGGGTGGCGGCGTCGCTGCAGGCTCGCTGGGCTTGCCTGATTTAGGAATTTCTAATTTGGATGACGTATTAACGGATGTGCGCAGAATTACGGATGTGTGCGATCTACCTCTGTTGGTCGACGTTGATACCGGTTTTGGTTCGTCGGCATTTAACGTCGCTCGTACCGTGAAATCGATGATTAAGTTTGGCGCGGCAGCGATCCACATTGAAGATCAGGTGGGTGCTAAGCGTTGTGGTCATCGTCCGAATAAAGAAATCGTCACCAAACAAGAAATGGTCGATCGCATCAAAGCAGCGGTTGATGCACGAACCGATGATCAGTTTGTGATTATGGCGCGTACTGATGCTCTCGCTGTTGAAGGTTTGGACTCGGCAATCGAGCGCGCTGTCGCTTGCGTCGAGGCGGGTGCGGACATGATTTTCCCGGAAGCGATCACTGAGCTGTCGATGTACAAACAATTTGCTGCAGCAGTTAAGGTGCCGGTGTTAGCGAACATTACTGAATTTGGCGCAACCCCGTTGTTTAGCGTAGATGAATTGCGTGGAGCCGACGTAGGCATCGTGCTCTATCCTTTGTCGGCATTCCGTGCGATGAACAAAGCGGCAGAGAACGTCTATCTCGCTGTGCGACGCGATGGAACACAAAAAAATGTCGTCGACACCATGCAAACGCGTATGGAACTCTATGATCGAATTGGTTATCACGATTTCGAACAAAAACTTGATGCGTTATTCGCGCAGCAAAAATCCAAATAAAAAGTAAATCACTTGGGAGAAAACATGAGCGATCAACAAACACCTGGTTTTAAACCTAAAAAATCCGTTGCCCTGTCTGGCGTCACTGCAGGTAACACCGCATTGTGTACCGTCGGTAAAACAGGTAACGATCTGCATTACCGTGGTTACGATATTTTAGATGTGGCCGATGCCTGTGAATTTGAAGAAATTGCTCACTTGCT
>JBEGSP010000031.1:0-3166 GCA_041179845.1 Pseudomonadota bacterium | reverse complement strand
ATTTTTCCCGTTCAGCGCGGTACAAAAAATACTGCTTTTTCTTTGACATGAATATCGGGATTATCGATATCGACTAAGGTAAACCAAATTTTGTTCGACCCTTTTTCACCCTTAGCTTCATCCACCCGAACATTCACTGCCACCGCTCGCGACTCCGTACCGTTGAGTGCAAACTCACCTTCTCCTTGCAGCTTTATGGTGTCGATACCATTAACACTAATCCGATAATGATGCGCAGATTCATCAGTATTCATTAGCTGCAATCGATACACATTTTCTATCATGCCATTTTCAATCTCACGCCCCATCGAGCCACGGTCGCGAATAACGTCCATCTTGACAGGGGTTCGTGTCAGTAGCGTGCCGAAAAAAACGCTCACAATAACAACCAAGACACTCATATAGATAAGTACTCGCGGACGAAACATATGACTGAAAATTTGCTCAGCCGACCAACGGTTGGCCATCGCATGATCAGTCCAATAGCGCACCAAGCCACGCGGAGCGCCTATTTTATCCATGACGCTGTTGCACGCATCAACACAGGCTGCACAACCTATGCATTCGTACTGCAAGCCTTTACGGATATCGATACCGGTCGGACAAACTTGCACGCACATAGAGCAATCTATGCAATCACCTAAGGCTTTTGCGGCAACGGGATCATCTTTGTGGCGCGCTCCACGAGGCTCACCGCGACCTGCATCATAGGTAATAATCAAACTGTCTTTATCAAACATCGCGCTTTGAAAGCGCGCATAAGGACACATGTATTTACAGACTTGCTCACGCATCCAACCTGCATTGCCGTAAGTAGCAAATGAGTAAAAGATTACCCAGAACCATTCCCACGGACCTAGCGTCAATGAAGAAACTTCATTCGCCAATACAGTAATCGGAGTGAAATAGCCAACAAACGTAAATCCAGTCCATAAAGCCAGCGCACCCCAACTCAAGTGCTTGGCTAATTTTCTGGAAAATTTTTCTAGGGAGGCTGGCTGACGATCTAAGCGCATACGCGCGCTGCGACTACCTTCAATTTTGCGTTCTATCCACATGAAAATTTCGGTGTACACCGTCTGCGGGCACGTAAAGCCACACCAAACACGTCCGAAAATAGCAGTGAATAAAAACAGGGAATAGGCACTAATAATTAATAGCGCTGCCAGATAAATAAAATCCTGCGGCCATAAAACTATGCCAAAGATATAGAACTTACGCGCGCCGAGATCAAACAACACCGCTTGCCTGTCGTTCCAGGAGAACCAGGGTAGTCCATAAAAAAGTAATTGCGTGGCCCAGACAAAAAACCAGCGCAGAGTGGCGTATCGCCCTTGTATTTCGCGCGGGTAGATTTCTTCCCGCGCTTGATACATTTTGATTACGGCGACTTCTGGTGATGCACTATCCATGGATACCCTTTGCTACTCACTCATTAACACTTATTTACTTGCTGCAGGCAAGGTCGAGTTATTCGACAAGCCCCAAACATAAGCGCTTAACAAGTGAACTTTGGCTTCGCCGAGAAATTCTGCAAACGCCGGCATCACATTGTTGCGACCACCGCGTATAGTTTCCATGATAGTGGCTACACTGCCGCCATACAACCATGTTTTATCCGTTAAATTCGGAGCGCCTACAGCAGTATTACCTTTGCCATCTGCACCGTGACACGCAGCACATGCGGCAAATTTCTCTTTACCGATAGCGGCCTTAATGGGATCAGCTGTGGAATTAGAGAGCGACAGCACGTAGTGCGCCACATTTTCTATGTCTTTATCCGTTCCAACAGCAGCACCCATCGGCGGCATAGCGCCGTTGCGACCTTTTAAAAGAGTCGTTTTGATCGCATCAGGTTCACCGCCATGCAGCCAATCTTTATCGGTCAAATTCGGATAGCCTTTGTTACCACGCGCATCGGAACCATGACATTGTGCACAGTAAGTCAGGAACAAACGCTCCCCAATCGCATGCGCTTGTGGATCAGCAGCGAGCGTCTTGATATCTACTTGCTGATACTTGGCAAACAATGGGCCATATTCTTCATCAGCGAGTTTTAATTCATCCTCATACTGACCTTTGGATGCCCAACCTAATTTACCTGCATACGTACCCAAGCCCGGATACAAAAAGAGATACGCTAAGCCAAACACAATCGTGATATAGAACAGCCACATCCACCAGCGCGGCATAGGATTGTTTAATTCTTCCAAACCTTCATCCCATGTATGACCGGTAGTCTCAACGTGACCATCTTTCGACACAGCTGTTTTGATGGTGGATTGCGACCACAACAACCAGGCACATCCAAAGACGGAAATAATCGTCAGTACCGTAATGTAGATTCCCCAGAATCCGCTCGTGAAATCAGCCATGATGTGGCTCCTGCGCTTTGGTGTTAAGTGATTCGTCGTCGGCAAAAGGCAGCATCGCTGCCTCATCAAAATCCTGCTTGCGTGCTGCGCTATACGCCCAAATCACGATGCCGATAAAGGTGCTCATGCAGATCAGCGTAACGACACTGCGCGCATCTGATACCCATTGAATGAAGTCCATGTTTATCTCCGTGCCTTGATGTGTATACCCAGACCCTGCAGATAAGCCACTAGCGCATCCTGCTCTGTTTTTCCTTCTAACTCTTTAGGAGCGGCCGCAATTTGTTCATCGGTATACGGATCACCTAAGCGCTTGAGTGCTTTTAAATGTGAAACCACCGATTGCGGATCCAAGGTCGATGTTGCCAACCAAGGGTAGGCAGGCATATTCGATTCAGGCACTAAGTCACGCGGATTATTTAAATGCGTGCGATGCCAGTCATCGCTGTAACGACCACCAACTCTAGCCAGATCTGGACCGGTACGTTTCGATCCCCACTGAAATGGACGGTCGTAAACAAATTCACCGGCTACTGAATAATGGCCATAGCGCTCAGTCTCAGCACGGAAAGGACGAATCATCTGAGAGTGACAGTTGTAGCAACCCTCTCGGACGTATACATCGCGACCCGCTAAGCGCAGCGGACTATAAACCGTCAAACCCGCTACTGGTTCAGTGGTGGATTTCTGGAAGAACAGTGGAACAATTTCAACTAGTCCACCAATGCTGACCACCAAAATTACCAGCACTATCAGTAGCCACGGTTTGCGTTCAATTTGATCATGAGTAA
>JBEGSP010000030.1:0-5571 GCA_041179845.1 Pseudomonadota bacterium | reverse complement strand
TTAAAGGTCTGAGTCCTAAAGAAAATCGCGAAATCCCTCCTTTACGCTATGAACGCGCTTATCAGTTGAAGAAAGATTTTCCTGAGCTCGAGATAATTATCAATGGCGGTATTAAAGAGTTAAACGAAATTGATGAGCATCTACAGTATATTGATGGTGTGATGTTAGGTCGTCAGGCGTATCATCATCCGTACTTGATGGCGTCATTTGATCATCGCTATTATGGGGATACGGCAAGCATTCGTACACGAGAAGAAATTCTTCATGCCATGCTGCCTTATATACAGACTCAATTAGTGACGGGCGGTCCGCGTCTTAATAGCATCACTCGCCACATGTTAGGCCTGATGGCAGGATTACCGGGTGCGCGTAGCTTCCGCCAGCGTTTATCAGATTCCAAGCAGCTCGCGAGCGGTGATCCCGCCTTACTACTTCGTGCTGTTGAGGCTATGAGACCCCAATAGCCTACGCCGTAGTTATAACCACCAATAGCTTTTTATCTATCCAGCCATTACTGGCATCGCTTTACTGAGGCATCTAGCAAATCTTGCTTTGTGTTTCTGCGGTTGCTTAAACGCAGAACCTCGACTGAATCACTGAACCTTACCCCCACCGCTTAGTCAAGCCATGAGTCGATACGAAATTTCGTATCACGGAGTGGACTATGTCTAGCGCAATAAAAAATGAAGCATCGAATAGTGACATAAATTCACCATATCAAGCGACCGCATTGCTTGGATATTCGAAATCGATGAATCATTTGCGTCATCAAATTAATCGCGTAGCTGTAACTGATGTTAGTGTTTTTTTGTTGGGTGAGAGCGGCACAGGAAAAGAATTAGTTGCTGCAGAAATTCACTCAAAAAGCTCTCGCAAGAACAAACTATTTTTACCGATCAATTGCGGAGCTATTTCTCCACAACTGATTGAAAGTGAGTTATTTGGGCACGAAAAAGGTAGCTTTACCGGAGCAGATCGTCTGCATCGTGGGTATTTTGAGCGCGCCAACGAAGGCACCTTGTTTTTAGATGAAATCATAGAAATGCCTGTTTCTTTACAAGCTAAATTTCTACGCGTTCTAGAAACTGGAAAATTTACGCGTGTTGGTGGAGATCACGAACTCTATAGTGATGTGCGCATCATTGCGGCGACTAATCAAAATCCAGCGCACGCAATTAAAGAAGGTTATTTCAGATTAGATTTTTATCATCGTTTGAATACCTTTCCTATTCGAATAGCAGCACTGCGTGAACGTGGAGAAGATATTGAACTTTTAGCGCGACATTTCCTTAATGAGTATAACCAGCTACATGGCACGAAAAAAATTCTTTCATCAAAAATGATGCCCGAGTTAAGACAATGTCTTTGGCCGGGTAATGTGAGAGAGCTTAGAAATTTCATGCAGCGCGCTTGCATACTCGCTGATGAAATAGTGGATTTGCCAGTGCCAGTAGGTTTTGATGATGCTTCCACAACAGACTCTCGGCATCTGGCTTTTCGTGTGGGAATTACACTTGCCGAAGTTGATCGTCAAGTGATTCTGGCGACACTGTCATTGTGTAGTGGGGCTAAAAAGCAAGCGGCTCACCTACTGGGAATTAGCTTGAAAACACTCTATAACCGACTAGAAGAATATAGCGAAATAGAGCAATCACAAATCATTACAGAAACGTGCGCATTACCAAGACGCTATACCCCTTTCATCACAGGAGAAAAACATGTTTAGAAAATGGTTGGCGATGCTGATGATTATTCTGATTATTAGCTGTTCGGCGTGTCAAAGTTCCGGTGGTCTCAATGGTGGCAGTTCTCAAATGCAGACCTATCCAGTATCTAGTCATGTGAATGGGAAAGGAGTAATTGAATCCATAGAGGTTATCCCCCGTGCTAAGAGTGTGGGTCTTGGTACGCTGGCCGGTGCAGCGATTGGTGGAATACTGGGATATCAATTCGGTGGAGGGATGGGTAAAGCAGTGACGACTGTAGCAGGTGCTGCAGGCGGTGCCTATGTGGGTAATGAAGTAGACAAAAAAGGTCAAACGGATGATCCTGTTTATAAGGTCACTATCCGTATGGAGGACGGTACTACTCAATCATTTGCACAAGAGTCAGAGCCACTCGTCAAGCAAGGTGATCGGGTAAAAATTACTCGCGGGGTGGTAGCCAAAATTTGAATTGACTGCTAGTTCTACCCGAGGCAATAAGGATCGCTACCGATCACTTATGGTTACTTAGTGAGTTTTTGTCGTTAAACCAGTAAGGAGACGTCAATGGAAAATCCGCCAATGGAAAGTAATCTGACTGTTCCTGCAATTGCAACTATCAAGTTAAATAACTCTATTGATAGCAGCGTGTTTACCACCATCTGTTGGAGCGCGGTGCTTGCGGGAGTCGCCATTGCTGTATCGGTACAACTGGTTTTAATGATGTTAGGAGTTGCCAGTGGCGTTGCACACGCTAATCTCGCATTTAGTGAAACTCTAGGGTATGGAGCATTAATGTGGGCTAGTGTATCAATGCTAATTGCTTCATTTGTAGGCGCTTATGTTGCAGGGCGTATGTCAGGATTGCGCCGCAAGATTGATGGAATACTTCACGGTGTCATTACTTGGGCGGTTTCGATATTGCTAGCGTTGATACTGGCAATGACGACAGGTGGATCACTTATTTCAGGTTTAGTGTCGAATGTAATTCAAGGTGGAATAGTAGTTGCACCATCTGGCGCAAACGTAGCAAGTATGTTGAATCGACAGTTGGGCCCAACTATGGAATCAGCTACTTTGCGGGTACTACAAGAACATATTCTGTCGGGTCGTCGTGATCAGGCAATTGACTTTTTAAACAGCACTATGAATGTTCAACGCGAGCGTGCGGCCGGGATTGTTGATCAGGCGCTGATTCATTCTGGATCATCCCAACAAGCTTCGGCAGAGGGGCGTGCGGCAGAAGCCCAGACCATAAAAAATTTCCATACTGCTTCTTGGATAAGCTTTGTTGCTATGTTATTAGCTGTTGTACTCAGTTGTCTGGGTGGTGCTTTAGGGTCACTGGGTTCGCAACGAACTATTTGGCGCGAAGGTGTTGAAAAGACAGAGGTATCGTCAGGTGCATCCCAGGCAGCCATTGGTAGTAGCTGAGCAGCTAGTTCGCTTAGTCATCTGTACATAATAATAAAACATCATGGCTCGGAGAGTCATGATGTTTGTGAGTCGAGATTTCAATAAGGAGGAAAAATAAAGAAACGAAAAATACTATTTTTAATCACGTTTAAATAGCAGACCTAAAAGAATGCCTGTACCAGCAGCAATCAACGCTGACTGAAATGGCCGTTCGCGTATGAACTCGATCGTAATGTCGCGGCTTTGGGCTAATTGACGAGTAGCTTGTCCAGCGATCCCACGCGCCACATTTTTCATTGATGAAAAGCGTGCCATTAATCGGTCTCTAGCTTCGCAAAGTTCGCTCTCGGTGAGAGTAGAGGCGTGCGACATTAATGCATCAAGATCTTCTTTGAGATTGGCTAATTCTTGGCGCAATCCCAGCACACTAGTCGATCCATTGGATGAAAGGTAATCAAGGCGACCGCTTTTGATTTCTTCACCGACCACAGGGACTTCTTTTCTCATGGTGACCTCCATTTAACAAGTTGACTCATTAGATGTGTATTTAAACGCTGGGTTCCTCGAAGTCGATAATTGATCAAAAAGTGTTTCCCTGAGGCAATTATGAATTCAGGGAAATATCTTGCATAATTGCAAGACTCTGTTTTTGCGCCTAACTACATTGTTCTACGCACTGTATCTATCGCTATGCTTAAGCTATTCCCGTCGATCCAAACTGAAGATCATAGTGAGCGCAATCGCATTGTGTTGGGCTGGGCTTTGGCTTGGCTATCGATAGTCGTTTTAGTTTTTGGTGCCACTTCAGTAAAAATTCAATTAGACCGTAATGACCTAATCGATCAAGCACGTAACGAGGCCGTTTCGCGTGCAAGTACCGCTGCAGATCAGGTGCTTCGTACGGTATCGCAGATTGATCAACTTTCTTTGGCGATCAAATATCAATGGGAGCATAGATCCGTACCCTTAGATCTTGATGATCAATATCGTCAAGGTGTCTTTCAAAAAACCATTTATCCGGTGGTTATAAATTCTCAGGGCTATGCGGTCTCATCGACCCGTCAGCTTCCAAAAAATACGTATATGGGGGATTTACCTTTTTTTGCAAAGCACAGTAAAGACCCTCATGGTGGCTTATTGATTTCCGCGCCAGCGGATGGCCGTGGCGGTTTTACCGGGAAAAAAATTATACGGTTTTCACGTGCATTCAACCGACCTGATGGATCCTTTGACGGTGTAGTGTTAATTGCCATTGAGGTTGACTATGTCACTGGTTTTTATGACGAATCGCGATTATTGGTTGGTGATTTCATTTCAGTGTATTTCACAGATGGCGTATTACTAGCAAGTCAATCCGGTGGTGGCTCGACTAAGTCCATGTATAAAGATTTACCGCAATTTAGTTTATCTAAAGGAAGTGCACGCCAACCGGAAGATCTTTTTATTGATCAACGTTCGCGTCTAGTTAGCTGGAAAACTATTGAAGGCTATCCATTGGTGGCCGCTGCAGCTATTGATGCTGATAATGTGACAGCATCCTATACTTCTACACGACTAATATATATAGGAATTGCGCTAGTATTTAGTGCTCTCATGTTGTTGTTTGCTGTAGGAGGTGCGTATACGTATCTAAAGAATATTGAACGTCAGCGGCGTGAATCAGAGATTCAAACTACATTTCGATTAGCCGTGGACGGAGCGCATGAAGCTTTTTACATGATTCAACCGACTTACCATAACGATGGGCGAATTCATCATTTATTTATTGAAGACTGTAATGAACGGGCCGCAGAAATGGCGGGCTACCCGCGCTCCAATTTGATTGGAAAATGTCTAACTGAAATTTACCAAGGCAAGACTTTGCAAGGCTTGTTTGATTTTTTCTCCCATGTTCTTAAAGATGGGTTTGTTGAAGATGAATTCCATGTCACTCATGGAAAACGCCATGTTGCTGGATGGTTTCAGCGTCGATCCATTCGTTCAGGTAATGGGGTGGCAATAACTATTCGGGATGTATCCGAAGCAAGACAGCAAGCAGAGACACTTGCTGTCATGGCACGCACAGATTCATTGACAGGGTTGCCTAATCGCCATTGGCTGAATGATTACTTCCCGAATGCATTAAAAAAAGCGCTAGAAAATAATCATCGTATGGCGTTGCTATATGTTGATTTAGATAATTTTAAAGATATTAATGATTCACTTGGCCACAAGAGTGGTGATGAGCTCATTATTGCAGTTGCACACAGCTTGAGAATGTCTATACGATCAGAAGATTATTTGGCGCGAATTGGTGGTGATGAATTTTTAATTATCATTACTCATCTCAACGAGATGACAGATGTGCTACCTATCGCCGAAAAATCATTGGCGGCGATAGGTTTACAAAATTCAGTCGCGCAGTGGCGGGGATTTGTACCTAAAGCTTCGATAGGTATCAGTGTGTTTCCTG
>JBEGSP010000029.1:0-5540 GCA_041179845.1 Pseudomonadota bacterium | reverse complement strand
ATGCGTTTGAAATGGTTCCTTGGGTGCAGCGCGCATCAGTGCGTCGTGAGTGGCCGAATAAACTGATTGTGTCGGTAGATGAGTATCAAGTGCTAGGCGCATGGGGTGAACAAGATGGACGATTGTTATCCGTAGATGGTTATTTGTTTACGGCTAATTTAGATGAGGCCGAAGCTGAAGGGCGTCTACCTCAATTAGAAGGGCCTGATGGCAGTGCGCATGAAGTCGCTGAGCGCTTAGCAGATTTGCGTGATTGGCTCGCTCCGCTGAAATTGGCGCCGAGAGAATTACAACTCTCTAAGCGCTATGCGTGGACAGCAAAACTTAATAACGGCGTTACGCTGAAGTTAGGTCGTTTGCATGAGCGTGATGCATTTCGGGTTCGCGTAGCGAGATTTGTGACTGCGTACCCGCGTTTATCAGCACAGATGGCTGGGCGCATAGAGAGTGTAGATATGCGTTATCCGAATGGATTGGCCTACCGTATGCGAGGACAAGCAGGCTCAAGTAATTCGGAAATGTTACAACCGGACGCTGTATAGATAGTGGAATCAAACTTTAAATAATTATGACAAAAGACGCAAAAAATCTCATTGTCGGTCTCGATATCGGTACCTCGAAAGTCGTTGCTGTAGTGGCCGAGGTGCTGCCTAACGGCCGGCATGAAGTCATTGGACTCGGGCAGCATGATTCCAAAGGATTAAAAAAAGGCGTTGTAGTGAACATTGAAGCGACGGTGGAGTCCATACAACGTGCGCTTGAAGAAGCGGAGTTGATGGCTGACTGTCAGATACGCAATGTATGGACAGGCATCGCAGGTAGTCATATCCGTAGTTTTAATTCGAGTGGCATGGTTGCCATCAAAGACAAGGAAGTGACTGCTACTGACGTCGCGCGCGTGATTGAGACCGCGAAGGCCGTCAATATTCCCACTGATCAGCAGCTGCTGCACACCGTTCCGCAAGAGTTCATGGTCGACAACCAGGAAGGTGTGCGCGAGCCGATAGGTATGAGCGGCATACGTCTGGAAGTGAAAGTGCATATCGTCACCGGTGCGGTATCGGCGGTGCAAAACATTGTGAAGTGCATACGTCGTTGCGGACTCGAAGTCACCGACTTGATATTGCAGCCTATGGCTTCGGCCGATGCAGTGCTGACTGATGATGAAAAAGAATTGGGTGTGGTGTTGGTTGATATTGGTGGTGGCACCACGGACATCGCGATTTTTACTGAAGGTGCGATACGTCATACCGCTGTGATACCGATTGCAGGCGATCAGATCACGAATGACATTGCGATGGCCTTACGTACACCGACCGGTGAAGCAGAGGAAATCAAAGTCCGTTATGGCATCGCCAAACAAGTGTTGGCGGATCCGACAGATGTATTTGACGTGCCCGGTTTAGGTGATCGCGGAGCGCGCACCTTGTCGCGGCAAGCCTTATCAGCAGTAATTGAGCCACGCGTAGAAGAACTGTTCTCGCTGGTACATCAAGTCGTGCGTGAATCAGGATTTGAAGAAGTACTGTCCTCCGGAATAGTTTTAACCGGTGGTACTGCGCAGTTACCAGGCATTGCGGAATTAGCTGAGGATATTTTTCTCAAGCCCGCACGTATAGGTATGCCTGATTACAGCGGGCAGTTGGCTGATGTGGTTCGTAGTCCGCGTTATTCGACAGTCTTGGGTTTGCTGATTGAAGCCAAGCGTCAGTATTTGAGAGGGCAGGTCGTCGTGCGTCAAGGTGGTTCGGCAACGGCAGTATGGCAACGAATGAAAGAGTGGTTTCTTGGTAATTTTTGAGTTTGAATGTGTAACGTAGAAGTTTTTGTATCAATCTGCAGTTGTTAGTTGCTAGCCGTCACGCTACGTGATGGTTAACGACTAAAAACTGCATCATCTGAGGAGTAAAACATGGAAATCGATATGCTAGAAAACACGAAGGGGACCATTATTAAAGTGGTCGGTGTCGGTGGTGCCGGCGGCAACGCTGTGCAGCATATGATCAACAAAGGCGTCTCTGGTGTCGAATTCATCGTCGCCAATACCGACGCTCAGGCGTTAACGCTTTCAAAAGCGCATAACGTCATTCAGATCGGCGAATCAGGATTAGGTGCAGGGATGAAACCTGCGCTGGGTCGTCAGTTAGCTGAAGAAACGCGTGAGCGTATCGAAGATGCTTTGCGTGGCGCACACATGGTGTTTATCGCTGCAGGTATGGGCGGTGGCACGGGTACTGGTGCAGCCCCGATCGTTGCGCAAGTAGCGAAAGAATTGGGTGCGCTGACTGTTGCGGTCGTGTCCAAGCCATTCACTTATGAAGGCAAAAAATGTATGGATATTGCGAATGAGGGTCTGGATGAACTCAGCAAGCATGTCGATTCATTGATTGTCATTCTGAATGAAAAGCTGGAAGAGATTTACGAAGACGACAGCATGGCGGATTGGTTACAACACGCTGATGATGTATTGAACAATGCCGTCGCAGGTATTGCCGAGATCATTAACGTACCTGGCCATATCAACGTTGACTTCAACGACGTTAAAACCATCATGGCCGAGCAAGGTAAAGCAATGATGGGCACGGCAGTCGCTTCGGGTGTTGATCGTGCACGTATCGCAGCAGAGCAAGCAATTGCTTCACCACTGTTGGATGGTATTGATCTCTCCGGTGCGCGTGGGGTGTTGGTGAACGTTACCGGTAGTCGCTCGCTCAAAGGTAAAGAAATCAAAGATGTCATGGCAACGGTCCGTGCATTTGCCGCCGATGATGCCTCGATTGCGCAAGGTATTGCATATGACGAAAGTATGGGCGATGAATTGCGCGTTACGGTGGTGGCAACAGGCTTGGGTCGCGCACGTCGCGCACCAGTATTAGTGCCTAATCCCGTCGCAGTGCAGCGTACCGGTACGTACAACGAGCCCGTCTCGACTGCGGACGCTTCACCTGGCGCTAACCAGCAGTTCGATGCGATTCGCACACCGGCCGTATGGCGTCGTGAATCCGCTTCGGAGACTGTCCGTGCGATGGAGCGAAATGGTACTGAAACCTATGATATTCCGGCATTCTTACGGCGTCAGGCGGACTGATTCTGCAAGAAATCGGCCAAAAGTGCATACTTCGCCGAGGCAGTATTAGCTAACCGCGTCCGATGGCAACATTCGGGCGCGGTTTTATTTCCACCGGGCCCTGTGTGCCGTTTTTCATTCATAGAAAAGGAAACATCATGACAATCAAAGTCGGAGATCATCTCCCTGAAGGTAAGCTTGCTGAATTCATCGAAACCGAAACAGCGGGCTGCTCGCTCGGACCGAATACGTTCAATGTATCGGACTTAGTTAAGGGCAAGACGATTGCGATATTTGCATTGCCTGGTGCTTTCACACCAACCTGTTCAGCGCAACATGTCCCTGGTTACGTTAAGCATGCCAAAGAATTGCACGCCAAAGGTGTAGACGAAATCTGGTGTATCTCCGTGAATGATGCGTTTGTAATGGGTGCTTGGGGTCGCGAGCAAAAATCTACTGGCATCGTTCGGATGATGGCCGATGGTAACGCTGACTTTTCTAAAGCCGTTGGCTTGTCGGCTGACTTCAGTCAGTTCGGTATGGGCGTGCGTTCACAACGCTACTCCATGCTAATCAAAGATGGCGTGGTTCAAAAACTTAACGTTGAAGCAGCCGGCAAATTTGAAGTCTCGAATGCTGAGACTATGCTAGGTCAGCTGTAATTCATACGGTAACCTGAGAGTATTCCAGCGTGATTAGACAGCGCACCATCAATCAGATCGTCACTACGACAGGTGTCGGTCTGCATTGCGGAACGCGCGTCGAACTCACGCTGCGACCCGCACCTATCGACACCGGTATTGTTTTTCGTCGAGTGGATATTCATCCTCCGGTGGAGTTACCTGCGAATGCTATGGGTGTAGGTGATACACGTATGGCCTCGGTACTTGAAAAAGATGGCGTACGTGTTTCTACGGTTGAGCATTTAATGTCTGCCTGCGCAGGTTTAGGCATTGATAATTTGCTGGTTGATTTAACCGCTGAAGAAATTCCCATCATGGACGGGTCCGCTGCGTCGTTTGTTTTTCTTTTGCAGCAAGCGGGTCGTTGTGAGCAAGATGCGCCGAAAAAATTTATACGCGTCTGCAAGCCAGTCGAAGTGCGCGAGGGCGAAGGTACGAATGAAAAATGGGCGCGCCTTGAACCCTGCCACGGATTTCGTTTGAAGTTTTTTATCGAGTTCAATCACCCAGCTATTGACGGTAGCGGCCAGACCGCTGAAGTTGATTTGAGCTTCGAGTCCTACATTCAAGAAATTGCCCGAGCACGCACGTTTGGATTTATGCAAGATGTTGAGACCTTGCGCGGCATGGGACTTGCGCGCGGCGGCTCGTTAGAGAATGCGATTGTGATGGATGAGTTTCGTATTTTGAATAGCGGTGGTTTACGTTATCGAAATGAATTTGTCAGACATAAAATTCTTGATGCGATGGGTGATTTGTATCTAATCGGTCACCCCTTGCTAGCTAGTTACACAGCCCACAAATCAGGCCACGGCTTGAATAACAAATTGTTGCGAGCGTTATTGGCTGATACTACTGCCTATGAAACGGTAACGTTCAACACAACGGCTTCTGCGCCAGCAGCGTATTCCACCCAACTCGAACAAGAGTGGGCGGCTGTTTGATTCAGTACGCTTGTAAAGCTCAAAATTTTACTCTGGCAAGAGCGACAATTCAGGAAGATGTAACGGCATAATTTTGCGCGATCGGTTTTTTTCCCAAACCACCAAATCATTTGAAGATAGGGGCTTGCTGAACAAGTAACCTTGAAAATGATTACATCCCATATGTAATAAGCGTGAAAAGACGCTAATCGTTTCTATCCCCTCCGCGACCAGTTCCATACCTAATTTGTGCCCCAATGCGATTACCGTTTCAGTAATCGCCATAGAGCGGGATTCAATTTCCATGAGACGAACAAAAGAACGGTCGATTTTTAATTTATCGATAGGTAGGCGCGCCAATAAGCTAAGGCTAGAGTAGCCTGTTCCAAAATCATCTAGCGAGACGCTGAATCCCTTTGCTTTAAGCGTAGAGAGTATTTTTTCAGCTTCGTCGATTCGGCTCATCACCGTTGATTCGGTGACTTCTAATTCCAGCCATTCATGCCCCATCGTTGAACTCTCTATTAAGCCTAAAAGATTGTCTATGAAATTGGGCGATCTAAATTGAGATGCGGAGATATTGATAGCTACTTTGACTGGCTGCATGCCTAGCGCGATTCGCTCTTCAAATTCTTTGCAGGCTCGTTTTACTACCCATTCGCCCATCATGATGATCAGCCCGCTCGATTCAGCGGCGCTAATAAATTCATTCGGCATGCGAACAGTGCCATCAATTCTAGGCCAGCGTATTAAGGCTTCAATGGCTGATAAATTACCTGTTTTTCCTTCAACGATGGGTTGGTAGGCTAATTGGAATAAATCCTCTTCGAGTGCTGTACGCATTTCTTGTTCAAGTATAAAAATTCG
>JBEGSP010000028.1:0-4717 GCA_041179845.1 Pseudomonadota bacterium | reverse complement strand
GCCAACTGCCGCATGTGTCTGGTCGAAGTTGAGAAGGCACCGAAACCCTTGCCTGCTTGTGCTACGCCAGTGACTGCCGGCATGATCGTTCGCACGCACAGCGAAAAAGCGGTGAAGGCACAAAAAGATGTAATGCAATTTTTGTTGATTAATCACCCGCTTGATTGCCCTATTTGCGATCAAGGTGGTGAATGTCAGTTACAAGATTTAGCTGTGGGTTACGGCCCATCCTCTTCGCGTTACGAAGAAGAAAAACGTGTTGTGCATGCTAAGGATGCAGGACCGCTGATCTCTATGAAAGAGATGAGCCGTTGCATACACTGCACGCGTTGCGTTCGCTTCGGACAAGAAATTGCGGGCGTGATGGAATTCGGCATGCTCAATCGTGGTGAGCATTCAGAGATCACCACCTTTGTGAATAAGACTGTCGATTCCGAGTTATCCGGGAACATGATCGATCTTTGCCCAGTGGGTGCGCTGACATCGAAGCCGTTTCGTTATAGCGCCCGGACGTGGGAACTTTCGCGTCGTAAGTCGGTCAGCCCGCACGATAGCTTGGGGGCAAATTTGATTGTGCAAGTCAAAGGCGCGCAAGTGATGCGTGTGCTGCCACTTGAAAATGACGCTATCAATGAATGCTGGTTATCGGATCGTGATCGCTTTGCGTATGAAGGTTTAAACAGCGCAGATCGTTTAACCGCGCCGATGATCAAGCAAGATGGTCAATGGCAAACGACTGACTGGCAAACTGCACTTGAATATGTAGCGCATGGTTTGCGTAATATTCGTCATGAGCACAGTGCAGATTCCATCGCAGCGCTTGCGACGCCGTATTCAACGTTGGAAGAGTTATCGCTATTGCAGAAAGTGGTTCGTGGCTTGGGATCAGAGAATGTTGATTTCCGTCTGCGTCAATCCGATGCTGTTAGCGATAGTTCGTTTACGCCGTGGCTGGGAACGAGTATCGATGCCTTCAGTCATTTGAAGCGTGTATTTGTTATCGGATCCTTCCTGCGCAAAGATCATCCGTTGCTGGCAGCAAAATTACGAATGGCAGTACGTCGTGGTGCACAGGTATCCTTGTTGCACGCCACTGATGATGATCTCTTAATGCCGTTGGCGAATAAACTGATTGCGGCTCCTTCTGATTGGCTTGCTTTGCTCGGTGAAGTTGCTGTTGCTGTAGCACAGAGTAAGCAAATTGATGCGCCCGCTGAATTAGCGCATCTACAGCCATCGCCCACAGCAAAACAAATTGCAGCGGGACTGCTCTCAGGTGAGCCGCGCGCAATTTTATTGGGTAACGCCGCCGCCCAACATCCGCACGCCTCACAATTGCACGCGCTGGCGCAGTGGATTGCGACAAACTCGAATGCAGAATTTGGCTATCTGACAGAAGCAGCGAATACCGTTGGCGGTTATTTAGCGAAGGCCTTACCAGCTGACAGAAATTTAGCTGTCGCGCAATTTACACAAGCGAAAAAGGCGTATCTATTGTTGAACGTCGAGCCAGAACTGGATTGCGCTAACCCTCAGCTTGCTCGCGCAGCACTCGATCAAGCTGAGATGGTTGTGGTGATGTCACCGTACCGTCATGGCATGGACTATGCCGATGTGTTGTTGCCGATTGCACCGTTCTCTGAAACATCCGGTACCTTTGTTAATGCTGAAGGTCGTGCACAAGGTTTCAACGGAACCGTTAAGCCGTTGGGCGACACACGACCTGCGTGGAAGGTTTTGCGCGTACTCGGTAATTTGCTCTCGTTGGATGGTTTTTCTTATGAGAGTTCAGAAGATATCCGCAATGAAGTGTTGGGCGTTAAAACGCTCGATGGACTGGATCTTTCGGCGCGGCTGACTAATCGCGCAGCTATTTCTTTGCGTGCACCACAGACCTCGACAGAGATTCAACGCGTAGCCGACGTGCCTATTTATTTTAGTGACGCAATTGCGCGTCGCTCAGAATCATTACAGCAGACAGTCGATGCGCAAGCACCCAAAGTGAAACTCTCTGCCAGCCTTGCTCAATCACTAGGTGTGAGTGCAGGGAGTTTGGTGCGCGTCACTCAGGGCACAAGTTCAGTGACGCTGCCATGTGCCATTGAAAGTGGCTTGCCAACAAATGTAGTGCGATTAGCTGCAGCGCATACATCAACGGCTACGCTCGGTGCAATGTTTGGTTCCATCAAGGTGGAGAAAGCCTGATGGATGATTTTTTAAATCTGCTTACCAGCACCGGCAGTCAGCTACTCGGCCCAGCTTGGCCGATTGCATGGACGCTGATCAAAATCATTGCGGTGACCTTGCCCTTGATGGGCTGCGTTGCGTATCTCACGCTGTGGGAGCGCAAGATGATTGGTTGGATGCATGTACGTATCGGTCCAAATCGTGTTGGTCCTGCTGGTTTGTTGCAGCCGATTGCTGATGCGCTCAAGCTGCTGTTAAAAGAAATTATCGTTCCCGCTAAAGCAAACAAAGCCTTGTTTGTTATTGCGCCGGTGATGACTATCATGCCTGCGCTGGCCGCTTGGTCAGTGATCCCATTTGGCCCAGATAAAGCATTAGCGAATGTAAATGCAGGTCTGTTGTTTGTAATGGCTATTACATCGCTTGAAGTGTATGGCGTGATCATCGCTGGCTGGGCGTCGAATTCGAAATACGCTTTCCTTGGTGCGATGCGCGCTTCAGCGCAAATGGTGTCCTACGAAATCGCCATGGGATTTGTGTTGGTCATTGTGTTGATGGTGTCAGGCAGTTTGAATCTGTCGGAAATTGTGGGCGGTCAGACGCGCGGAATGTTTGCCGATCTTGGTCTGAATTTCTTGTCATGGAATTGGTTGCCACTACTACCGATGTTTGTTGTCTACATTATCTCGGGAATTGCTGAAACTGCGCGCCATCCATTTGATGTCGTCGAGGGTGAGTCTGAGATTGTGGCCGGACACATGGTGGAGTATTCAGGTATGTCGTTCGCGATGTTCTTCTTGGCGGAATACGCCAATATGATTTTGATTTCCATGCTTGCCACGCTGATGTTTTTGGGTGGTTGGAGCGCGCCATTGTCGATACTGGATTTTATTCCCGGTTGGATTTGGTTGGGTATCAAGACCTTCTTGGTAGTTTCGATTTTTATTTGGGTTCGTGCTTCCTTTCCCCGCTATCGCTATGACCAGATCATGCGATTGGGTTGGAAGATCTTCATACCGTTGACGGTTGTGTATCTCGTGATCGTTGCTGTATGGATGCAAACTCCCTGGAATATCTGGAAGTAGTAACCGATAGGACTAAAGGCCAGAGGCTAAATGCATATGGAAGCGATCAAAGATTTCCTTGGAAGCTTGATGCTGCGGGAGCTCCTTAAAGGGCTTGCGCTGACAGGGCGCTATATGTTTGCGCGCAAAATTACGGTGCAATTTCCGGAAGAAAAAACGCCGCAGTCGCCACGATTCCGTGGCCTGCATGCATTGCGCCGTTATCCCAACGGTGAAGAGCGCTGCATTGCGTGTAAGTTGTGCGAGGCGGTATGCCCAGCGATGGCGATTAGTATCGAATCAGAGCAACGTGACGATGGTTCACGTCGCACCACGCGCTATGACATTGATTTGACCAAATGTATTTTCTGCGGTTTTTGTGAAGAGTCGTGTCCTGTTGATTCTATCGTTGAAACGCATATTCTCGAGTATCACGGAGAGAAGCGTGGGGATTTGTACTACACCAAAGACATGCTACTTGCCATCGGTGACAAGTATGAGCCTGAAATTGCCGCCAGCCGCCAGGCTGACGCGCGTTATCGCTGAGATTGTTCATGGAATTCACTACGTTTCTTTTTTACGCTTTTTCCACGCTGCTGATTTTCGCTGCAGGTAAGGTCATTACCGATCGCAATCCGGTTAATGCAGCCTTATTTTTGATTCTGTCTTTTTTCTCAGCCGCTGCTTTGTGGATGTTGCTGAAGGCCGAGTTTTTGGCGATTGTGTTGGTGTTGGTGTATGTAGGCGCAGTGATGGTGCTCTTCCTGTTTGTCGTGATGATGCTGGATATCGACATGAGTAAGTTGCGCGAAGGTTTTTGGAGCCACATGCCGCTGGCACTAGTTATTGGTTTGATCATCGCAGTTGAAATGACGGCTGTGCTGGTGAGAGGATTTGTTACGCAGCAAGCTCAGGGCGGGTCGTTGAATATTGGCGATACGCGCGAGTTAGGTAAGCTGATCTATACCCAGTATCTGTATGCGTTCGAAATTGCAGCGCTCATTTTATTGGCGGCGATTGTCGCAGCGGTTGCACTGACTCTGCGTCGACGCAAAGACATTAAGTATTTTGATCCGGGTGCGGCCGTCAAGACGCGCAAAGAGGACAGGGTGCGTATTGTTAGCATGCCTTCTGAACGCAATCGTGCTGCGGAGACATCCGCCACAGAAAAATCCTAAGGCTCATCATGGAGATAACACTTGCACATTATTTGACCTTGGGCGCGATTCTGTTTGCGATTTCGGTGATGGGTATTTTCTTAAACCGGAAAAACGTCATCATCATCATGATGTCGATTGAATTGATGCTGTTGGCGGTCAACATGAATTTCGTGGCTTTTTCCCATTACCTCGGTGATGCAGCGGGCCAGATATTTGTATTTTTTATTTTGACAGTCGCCGCCGCTGAGTCGGCGATTGGATTGGCGATTCTCGTCGTACTGTTCCGAAACCTGAATACGGTCAATG
>JBEGSP010000027.1:0-23498 GCA_041179845.1 Pseudomonadota bacterium | reverse complement strand
CATTGCGCCTCGGCTGGCAGTCTAGGAAGCTTTAAATCGCAAATGAAGCGCGCCGATAGCAGTGGTGCTGCTTATGCCGTTATTCTTGGCGAGGATGAAATCAAGCTCGGCACAGCAACGATCAAATATTTGCGCGAAACCGATCTGCAAAAAAATCAGCAAAGCATAGAGTTGGCCGCCGTAGTTGATCATTTAATTGATCATATGACTGGCCAAGACGATCATAACCACGTGCATTTGCATGCGGGACAAATTCATACCCATCATTAAAATTATCATGGCATACGATCACGAAGAACAAGAACAGTTAGCTACGCTTAAAGCGTGGTGGAATCAGTATGGAAATTTGGTTACCTGGTTTGTGACCGCCGTACTAGTGGCATTCGCTGCATGGTCAGGCTGGAAGTATTATCAGCGAGATCAATCGTCTAAAGGTGTCATGCTCTACGAAGAAATAGTCAAAGCAGTCGAGGCGAAAGATCAGGCAAAATTGGCTAGAGCCACTGAAGATATCAAGGCACGGTTCAGCGGTACTCCGTATGCTCAGATGGGATTGCTGTTGGCGGCGAAAGCGTCATTTGAAGCTAACGATGTTAAATCAGCCAAAGCAGATCTACAGTGGATCGTAGAACATGGACATACCGATGAATTTAAAGCGATTGCTCGTATTCGTCTGGCCGGTTTGCTGCTCGATGAAAAAGCCTACGACGAAGGTATAAAATTATTGTCTGCAGAATTTCCTGAGCAATTTGCTGCTTTAGTAGCCGACCGTCGTGGCGATCTTTTGTTTGCACAAAACAAGCTCGATGAAGCTCGCAAAGAATTTAAAACAGCGCTGGAAAAAACAGAGATTAAAAATCCTGCGCGTCAGTTAATACAGCTTAATTTAGACGCGTTGGGCGGTAACGCTAAGTCTGCGGGCTAGGCGAGGAAACCATGCGACATTCCAAGCTTGTGGTGGTAGCGGCGGCCTTATTAATAGCCGGATGCTCTTCACTAAATCCTTTTGCGGCCAAGCCAAAAAATTCTCCTGCTGATCTGGTTAGTTTTAAACCGACCATGGCAGTTCGAACCATTTGGTCAGTAAACATTGGTAAAGCGGGTGACTACCATCTGAAGCCAGCTTTCAGTAATGGCCGACTGTATGCAGCCAATCAGTCCGGTGAAGTAGTGTGTATCGATGTATCGAACGGCACTATCGTTTGGAAAAGTAAAACAGGTATGTCGCTGAGTGCCGGCGTTGGTGCAGATGCGGGTACGGTGGTAGTTACAGGCTCTGATGGAGCAGTACAAGCACTCGATGCTACGAGTGGCCAGACGCGCTGGAAGTACCAAGCATCGACAGAAATTTTATCGGTGCCGGCCGTAGGCAGTGGCACGGTAGTAGTGCGCAGCGTTGACAATCGTATAGTTGCTCTCGATGCTGAATCAGGTTCGCGACGTTGGTATTTGCAGCGCACAGCACCGCCTTTAGCGTTGCGATCAGCACCGGGAATTATTGTCTCTGATGGTTTGGCGTATGTAGGTTTGCCTGCAGGTCGCATGATCGCCTTGTCTGTATTGACTGGAGCACCTCGCTGGGAAGCAGCGATTGCCGAACCTAAAGGCGCGACCGAGCTTGAGCGCGTCTCTGATGTATCCGGTGAGCCAGCGTTACTCGGCCGTGATATTTGTGCGAGCTCGTATCAAGGACGAGTTGCCTGCGTCGACGTCGGTAACGGAACCCTGCGTTGGGCGCGAGAGTTATCCGCAGCGGTTGGTCCGGGAATTGATCAACGCTATGTTTTTACTGCCGATGAAAAAGGCAACCTGCAGGCATTTGCTCGCGAGACGGGTAGTAGTGTGTGGCGCAACACCATTTTAAGTTGGCGCGGCTTGTCAGCTCCGGTGTCTTTCGGTCGTGCCGTTGTCGTGGGCGATCGTCAGGGTCAGCTGCATTTTTTCTCTCGCGAAGAGGGAGCGCTGCTAGCACGTATTGCTACCGATGGCAGTGCGATTCGTGCGACCCCTGTGGTAGCAGGAGCTAATCTCATCGTTCAAACCCAAGATGGAAAATTGATGGCGATTGCGTCGGACTAAGGTCCGACTGCGCCTCAATTTCTCGCGCCAGCAGGAAAGTCATAAGCTTTCCAGAGATATTTCATGAAGCCCGTCATTGCACTCATAGGCCGACCTAACGTCGGCAAATCCACTTTATTCAACCGACTCACGCGTTCGCGCGATGCGTTGGTTGCTGACTTGCCTGGATTAACTAGAGACCGTCACTACGGTGAAGGAAGAATCGGAGAGCGTCCGTTTTTGGTGATCGATACCGGAGGTTTTGAGCCGGTCGCTAAAGAGGGCATCGTTCACGAGATGGCAAAGCAAACTCGGCAAGCTATCGTCGAAGCCGATGTTGTTGTATTTATCGTTGATGGCCGCCAAGGTTTAACACCCCACGACAAAACGATTACCGATTTCTTACGTAAATCAGGTCGACAAGTGATGTTGGTCGTGAATAAATCCGAAGGTATGAAATATACCTCCGTTACGGCTGATTTTTACGAGCTTGGTTTGGGCGATCCCTACGTTATTTCCGCAGCTCATGGAGATGGTGTCGCAGACTTAGTTGATCAGGCGCTGGATATCGCTATCGAAGGTAAGCCTGAAGAAGAAAACGAAGAAGCGCCACTCAAAGGTATAAAGATTGCGATTGTTGGTCGCCCCAATGTGGGTAAGTCAACCATGGTGAATACGCTATTAGGTGAAGAACGAGTTATTGCATTTGATATGCCGGGTACCACCCGTGATTCGATAGAAATTCCGTTTGAGCGTAATGGCAAACATTACACATTGATTGATACGGCAGGTATACGACGCAAAGGAAAAGTTTTTGAAGCGATAGAAAAATTCTCTGTCGTCAAAACCTTGCAATCAATTTCTGAAGCGAATGTGGTTTTGCTTTTGCTCGATGCGCAACAAGATATTTCTGAACAAGATGCTCACATCGCAGGATTTATTTTAGAATCTGGTCGTGCATTGGTGGTGGGTATTAATAAATGGGATGGACTGACGTCAGATCATCGCGACCATATCAAACGTGAAATTGATCGCAAGCTCACGTTTTTGACTTTCGCCAAATTTCATTACATTTCCGCATTGAAATCGACCGGTATTATGCAGATGTTGAAATCCATTGATTCTGCTTATGCTGCTGCGATGGCAAAGCTACCCACACCGCAGCTGACACGTGCGTTACAAGAGGCATTGGATCATCAACAGCCGCGCCGGAAAGGCTCGATTCGCCCTAAGTTGAGATATGCCCATCAGGGTGGTCAAAATCCGCCTATTATTGTTATTCACGGCAACGCGTTAGATGCGATTGATTCCAGTTACAAACGTTATCTAGAAAAACATTTCCGCGATAGTTTTTCATTAACCGGTACACCATTGAGAATAGAATTCCGATCTGGCAAAAACCCTTTTTCCAGACAGGAATAAAATCATTTTTCGACGAGTCTGTTTGCCAGTGTGAGGCAAATCGATTACATTCGTGAGAAGCGGTTATTTTGGGCGCTTGTACTTTCATGCCCCGCCCCCATTTGCATAACTTAACAATAAAACGGAGCTTCCATGAGCAACAAAGGGCAACTGCTTCAGGATCCTTTCTTGAATGCCTTACGAAAAGAGCACGTTCCTGTTTCCATTTATTTAGTGAATGGCATCAAACTTCAGGGGCACGTGGAATCATTCGATCAATACGTTGTGTTACTGCGCAACACCGTAACCCAAATGGTTTACAAACACGCTATTTCCACCGTGGTGCCAGCGCGCGCGGTTAACCTCAATACTGAACAGGCTCCCGAGTAAGATTTCAACCTGCTCGGGTTGGCCAGGGTTTACTACATGCGTGCTGTTTTGGTTGGTGTTGATTTTGGCAAGCTTGATTTCGTTTCCAGCCTTGAAGAGTTGGCGTTGTTGTCAAAAACAGCAGGCGCCCAGCCGGTTGCTAGCGTAACCGGCAAACGCTCATCTCCCGATGCAGCCTTGTTTGTTGGGTCAGGCAAGGCTGATGAAGTTCTCGACACCATCAATGATCTCGAAGCTGAGGTTGCCATTTTCAACCATGCCCTGTCGCCAGCACAGCAGCGCAACCTCGAACGCCATCTCAAAGTTCGAGTGGTGGATCGAACCAGTCTGATTCTCGACATCTTTGCTCAACGGGCGCAGAGCCACGAAGGTAAAGTTCAGGTCGAATTAGCTCAACTCCAGCACCTTGCCACCCGACTGATCCGCGGCTGGACCCACTTAGAGCGTCAAAAAGGGGGTATCGGTTTACGTGGCCCGGGCGAGACTCAGTTGGAAACTGATAGGCGGCTGATCGGAGTTCGGGTCAAGGCTTTGCGAGCCAAGCTTGATAAGCTCCAACGGCAGCGTAATACCCAACGGCGATCACGGGAGCGTAATCGCACATTTTCTGTCTCGCTGGTGGGCTATACCAATGCAGGTAAGTCGACTCTTTTTAATAACATGACCAAGGCCGGTGTGTATGCCGCCGATCAGTTGTTTGCGACCCTAGATACCACCTCGCGCCGTATCCACCTTGGTGAATATGGCAATGTTGTTATTTCGGATACGGTTGGATTTATTCGGGATTTGCCCACCCAATTAGTCGCCGCCTTTCGAGCGACCTTGGATGAGACCATCCATGCTGATTTACTGCTGCATGTAGTTGATGCGGCAAGCCCCGTTCGCGATGACCAGATCGAGCAGGTCAACGCTGTTTTGCAGGAAATTGGGGCAGATCATGTGCCGCAAGTCCTAGTCTGGAACAAGATCGACGTCGCGGGCTTAGAGCCGGGGATGGAGCATGATGAATATGATAAAATTCGACGTGTTTTTGTCAGCGCCCAGACTGGCGAAGGGATTGATTTGCTTAGGCAGGCAATTGCCGGCTTTGCGCAGGCAGGCGGCGCTAGTCTAGGGCATTTCCCGCCCGACGATTCCAGGCTGAGCGAGCGCAGCGACGAGATAATTCCTTAACTGCGCAACTGACGATGGTGCCGACTTCCGTTGGTATCGAATCAGCGTTTCATTCAAGATGAAAAAAAACCTCAACTCGCAACGCCCCAGCAAGCTCGGATCTCTCGTGAAGAAATTCGGCTTAAGTTTTTCTTTGAACGACCCACGCTGGGGGCGCGGCCCACAAGACAATAACGACCAAGACTCTCGTCAAAACAGTCGAAAGCCTAACGATGGACCGCCTGATCTTGATCAGCTCTGGCGGGACTTCAATCAACGTTTGAATCGACTATTCGGTGGCCAAGGTGGCGGCCGTGATGGTGGCGAGGGCGGCGGATCCAGCGATGGACATGGTGCCGGTATTAGTGCGGGCGTCGTCGCTGTTGTGATCGGATTCCTCTGGTTGGTGAGCGGCTTTTTTATTGTGCAAGAAGGTCAAACAGGTGTTGTTATGACCTTCGGTAAATTCAGTCATTCGACTCAGCCGGGTTTTAACTGGCGCTGGCCGTATCCGATACAAGCTCACGAAGTGGTGAACTTATCTCAGGTGAGAACCGTAGAGATTGGTTATCGCAGCAACGTCCGTAACAAACTGGCGCGCGAGTCCTTGATGCTCACCGATGATGAAAACATCATCGATATTCAGTTTGCTGTTCAATATCGACTTAAAAACGCCTCCGAATGGGTGTTCAACATTCGTGATCAAGAAGAAACCGTCAAGGAAGTCGCTGAGACAGCTATTCGCGAAATCGTCGGCAAAAGTAAAATGGACTTTGTGTTGTACGAAGGGCGCGAAAAAGTAGCGTTCGATACCAGCACCTTGATGCAGCACATACTCGATCGCTACAAGATAGGCGTTTTAGTTACCAACGTCACGATGCAAGCAGTTCAGCCACCTGAACAAGTACAGGCAGCATTTGATGATGCTGTTAAAGCCGGTCAAGATCGTGAGCGTCAAAAAAATGAAGGACAAGCCTACGCTAACGATGTAGTACCTAAAGCTCGTGGTGCAGCGTCACGTCTCTTGCAAGAGTCTGAAGGCTATCGCTCACGAGTGATTGCGAATGCAGAAGGTGAAGCTGCGCGATTCTCGAAAATTTTGACTGAATACCAAAAGGCTCCTGGTGTGACCCGCGATCGTATGTATATCGAAGCGATGCAGCAGATTTTTTCAAGCACAACTAAGGTCATGGTGGATACCAAATCCAATAACAGCATGATCTATTTGCCGCTCGATAAGTTAATTGCTCAAACCGCTGCTGAGTCTGCAGCAGGTGTCCATGCACCCACTGCACCACAGAGTGAAACGTTGCCGGCGACTGAAGGGGCGCGTCTCCCAGAGCCGCGCGCACGCGACAGTCGCAGTATTCGTGACAGGGAGTCACGCTAATGAACCGCCTAATTTCAAGTGCCATTGCCAGCGTCATTGCTCTGGCCATTTTGATGTCCACGTTGTTCGTTGTAGATCAACGGCAGTTTGCGATCGTGTTTGCGCTCGGTGAAGTGAAGGAAGTCATTAAAGAGCCGGGACTGCATTTCAAACTGCCGCCGCCATTCCAAAATGTGATCTTTCTCGACAAACGTATTTTGACCTTAGATACGCCTGAGCCTGATCGCTTCATTACTGCTGAAAAGAAAAACATTTTGGTTGATGCGTTTGTTAAATGGCGCATCGTTGATCCACGACTCTACTTCATCAGTTTTGGTGGTGACGAGCGTCGTGCTCAAGATCGTATGGCGCAAATCGTTAAAGCGGCGTTGAATGATGAAATCACTAAACGCACCGTGCGCGAAGTGATCTCAGGTGAGCGTGGCAAAGTGATGGATGCCATTCGAACAAAAGTGTCTGAAGAAGCGAAGCAAATCGGTGGTGAGATTGTCGACGTTCGTTTAAAGCGAGTAGATTACGTAGAGCAGATTAATAACTCAGTCTACGAACGTATGAAATCTGAACGCGCTCGCGTAGCGAATGAATTGCGTTCTACCGGTTCTGCTGAATCTGAAAAAATACGTGCCGATGCCGATCGTCAGCGCATCGTAATTCTTGCTGAAGCCTACAAACAGGCAGAATCAGTGAGAGGCGAGGGTGATGCTAAGGCTGCTCGTATTTATGCTCAGGCATTTGGTCAGAATGCAGAGTTTTACAAATTCATACGTAGCTTAGAGGCCTATCGCGAGAGTTTTAAAACACGTAGCGATGTACTAGTGATTGACCCAAATTCGGAGTTCCTGAAATATTTCAAGGCACCCGGCGGCGCCCGTAAATAAGGTTGCCCGGTGTCGTCCACTCTGCTGATCACGCTGGGCTTGCTATGCCTGTTGGAGGGGATGTTTCCATTCCTTTCACCCGCGCGCTGGCGGCAGACTTTCTTGCAGCTGGCAAGCATGACGGATGGTCAGATCCGATTTTTTGGTCTGATCGCCATCGTGTTTGGTATGCTGCTACTCGCTCTACGATTCCTCCTTTCTGAAGCTTGATTGTCATGCCTAATTGGCTACTTCCCGAAAATATTGCTGACGTACTCCCATCCGAAGCGCGCAAGATAGAAGTCTTGCGCCGAGCGATGCTGGATAACTTTCGGTGTTTTGGTTATGAGCTAGTGATGCCACCGATGTTGGAGTACGTGGAATCATTAATGCCATTCCCCGACCATGACATGGACCTGCGCATGTTCAAGTTAGTCGATCAGTTATCGGGACGAACAATGGGCCTGCGCGCCGATATGACGACACAGGTGGCACGCATCGATGCGCATCTGCTAAATCGTAAATCCGTGACACGGTTATGTTACGCAGGTAGCGTTTTGCAGGCTCGACCTTCCGGTTTTCATGCCACTCGTGAGCCGTTGCAAATTGGCGCTGAAATTTATGGGCATGCCGGTGTTGAAGCTGATGAAGAAATACAGTCACTCGCTTTAGCGTCGCTCAGCATGGCGGGCTTATCTAATGTCACCCTAGATTTATCACACAATGCGATTCTGAATGCCATTCTGGAAGGCGATGCGAATGCGAAGCGTCATCAGTCCGAGCTAGTTGCGATGCTGCGCGCAAAAGATTTACCGCAGTTGAAAGAATGTGTGTCCGGATTTGCTGCCCCTGTGCGTGATGCGCTCTCTGCGCTGATGAGTTTGCATGGTGATATCAGTGTGCTTGATCGTGCTCGTAAAATACTTCCCTCGAATGAGAAAATTCATCACGCTTTAGATGAGCTGGCACTGTTGGCTAAAGCAGCGGGTGCGGTGAATATCAATATTGATTTAGCTGATCTCTCGGGTTATCAGTACGAAAGTGGTGCGATGTTTGCGTTGTACGTGGCAGGCCTTCCGAATGCTGTAGCTCGTGGTGGCCGCTATGATCATGTCGGTGAAGCCTTTGGCCGAGCCAGACCAGCAACAGGATTCTCTTTAGATTTACGTGAACTTGCGCGTTTGCTGCCAGCAGCAACTGCCGTCAGCGCCATTCGTGCGCCTTGGGGGAGAGAGCCCGCATTGACTGAACTGATTGGGTCATTGCGTGAGCAGGGTGAAATTGTGATTCAGTTGTTGCCCGGTGAAGAAAGTAGTCAACAAGAATTCGAGTGTGATCGCGAGATCATTGCCGACAAAAATAAATTCATCATCAGAAAGCTGTAGAGATCATGGCTAGAAATGTCGTTGTTATCGGTACCCAATGGGGCGATGAAGGAAAAGGAAAAGTCGTCGACTGGCTGACAGATCATGCACAGGGCGTCGTTCGTTTTCAAGGCGGTCACAATGCGGGACACACACTCGTAATTGGCGGTCAAAAGACAGCGTTGCAGCTCATTCCATCGGGTATTATGCGCGCCGGTGTGGCCTGCTATATCGGTAATGGCGTGGTGCTGTCCGTACCAGATCTGCTACGAGAAATCGATAAGCTAGAAGCATCGGGTATTGAAGTCGCTAATCGTTTAAAAGTATCGGAAGCGTGTCCGGTCATTCTGCCGTATCACACGGCCTTAGATGCTGCGCGTGAAGCCAAACGTGGCGATGCAAAAATCGGCACTACAGGTAAGGGCATAGGTCCGGCGTATGAGGACAAAGTGGCTCGTCGCGCGATTCGCGTTGCTGATTTGTTGAATGAAAAACGTCTGGAAGAGAAGCTGCGCGAAAATCTTGATTATCACAACTACGTACTCGTTAACTATTTGAAGGCTAGTGCAGTTGATTTTCAAAGTACATTCGATACGGCTTTAGCATCGGTACCAAGAATTCGTCCGATGGTGACTGATGTCTCGAGCGCTTTGTATGCTGCACATAAAGACGGTGCGAATTTATTGTTTGAAGGTGCGCAAGGTAGCTTGCTCGATGTTGATCACGGTACCTATCCGTTTGTAACCTCCAGTAATTGTGTGGCCGGTAATGCCGCTGCAGGCTCGGGTGTCGGCCCCAACATGTTGCACTATATTTTAGGTATTACGAAAGCGTATACAACGCGCGTAGGTTCCGGGCCCTTCCCATCAGAATTGCCGACCGAGCAGGGCATAGGTCAACATCTTTCATCGGTTGGGCATGAATTTGGAACCGTGACTGGCCGCGCACGTCGCTGTGGTTGGTTTGATGCCGCTTTATTGAAACGTTCAGTGCAGATCAATGGTGTATCAGGTATGTGCCTGACTAAGCTGGATGTGTTGGATGGCTTGGAATCATTAAAGCTGTGCACAGGTTATCGTTTACATGGAAAACAGGTTGATATTTTCCCTGTAGGTGCCGAAGAAGCAGCGGCATGTGAGCCCATTTACGAAGAGATGCCGGGTTGGACTGAACCTACCGTCGGCGTTAAGTTAATGAAGGACTTACCTGCAAATGCGCAAGCGTATGTGAAACGCATCGAAGAATTAGTCGGCGTACCGGTGGATATGGTATCAACCGGCCCTGATCGTGAAGAGACCATCGTTTTGCGTCATCCGTTTGAATGATGTAAATGTATGACGACTTCGGCAGATGCTAGCCATTTATGGATTTCGTGGGATGACTATCATCGCTCTATCGAAAATCTGGCTAAGCAGGTGCATGAGTCCACATGGACGTTTGATCATATTCTTTGTTTAGCGCGAGGTGGTTTGCGTCCGGGAGATGTGTTTTCGCGACTATTTAACGTACCGCTTTCTATTCTCACGGTGAGTTCTTATCGTGAAGCGGGTGGTACTCAGCGTGGTGAACTGTGTATATCAGACAGAATAACGTCGACGGCAGACACGTTAAGTGGGCGTCTGCTTTTGATTGACGATTTAGTAGATTCGGGTGTCACTTTGCAGAGAGTTAAGGAATGGTTGTTGAGTCGCCATCCTGCGATTAACGAGCTTCGATCAGCGGTAATTTGGTATAAAGAAAGTTCAACGGTACGACCAGATTATTTTGCTCATTTCGTTGCAGGTAATCCGTGGATACATCAGCCGTTTGAGTCGTACGACCAGATGAAACCAGATTCGCTATAGCAGGACTATCGTTCAAGGAAAGTCTATGATGGAAAATGAACGTGTGAATAAAACGCTGAGCGATTTGAAAAATGCTCAGAATAAGCTGGATGCTTTAGATCGTGAACATGATGAATTAATGACGCGACTTGCAGATGCACGACGTGCACAGAAACGGATGACATACTACCTAATCGCCATCGTTGTGGTTGCTGCTGGAATGATTATTGGTTCACTGTACTTTGCAGCAAAGAGTTTGTAGCGCTTTTGGTTGGTGAAAAAAAAGAGCTTGCGTAAGCAAGCTCTTAATCTGGTGGTGCCCACGGAGGGACTCGAACCCCCACACCTTGCGGCACATGGACCTGAACCATGCGCGTCTACCAATTCCGCCACGTGGGCCAAAAGAAGGCGAGATTATAGCGGATAAATCCCGCAAGTCAATAAAGCTAGGTCTTTAGCCCGATGAGTCCACTATGTCATAGTGATTTAACTAGTTAGGAATAAACTCTTTTTAGTTTTTATCAACCGAATGTCCTACTGAGCAAAGCATGTACCGCTCCGTTACACTATTCTTGTTTAATCACCTCACTTTTATTACCATCATTTGAGCCACTATCCGTATAGCATCCCCAGTCGAGAAGAAATCCTGGGCGTATTGCGTAAAGCGTCTGATCCGCAGACACTTTCTTCTATTGCTGACGCTTTGTCTGTTAAAGAATCTGAGCTCGATGGTTTGACCCGTCGCTTGGCTGCTATGGAGCGTGACGGTCAAATCAAACCAGATCGCAAAGGCCGAATACAACTTGCGAATACCGCTAATTTCATCGAGGGTCGAGTTTCATGTCATCGTGATGGCTATGGATTTTTATTGCCGGATGAGGGTGATGATGTTTTTCTTCCCGAAAAAGAAATGCAAAAAGTTTTGCATGGCGATCGGGTGCAAGTTCGAGTTACCGGCTTGGATAGACGTGGGCGGCCAGAGGGCACCATTGTTGAAGTATTAGCGCGTGCTAATACGCATGTCATTGGTCGATTAGTGCACGAAAACGGCGTTTGGTTAGTCGTACCTGAAGATAAGCGTATCGCGCATGATATTTTGCTCGCAGTCGCTCCCGGAAAAGCGAAAGCTGGGCAAGTTGTTAGCGTAGAACTTACCGAGCAACCCTCACGCTATAGTCAGCCAATAGGAAAAATTGCTGAAGTGCTAGGTGAGATTGATGATCCTGGCATGGAAATAGAAATTGCTGTGCGCAAGTATGGCGTGCCACATGAGTTTTCAGAACCCGCAAAAGCAGCTGCATCAAAACTACCCTCCGAAGTGAAGCCAGCTGATCTTGAAGATCGAGTTGATTTGCGTGACATACCGTTAGTGACCATTGATGGTGAAGATGCGAGAGATTTTGATGATGCTGTGTATTGTGAGCCGATAAAAATCGGACGTGGTACTGGGTTTCGACTCATCGTTGCGATTGCTGATGTCAGTCATTACGTAAAACCGAATGATGCATTAGATGTTGACGCGCTTGAGCGTAGTACGTCAGTGTATTTTCCGCGCAGGGTAATACCCATGCTGCCGGAAAAACTATCCAATGGTTTGTGCTCATTAAATCCTGGCGTCGATCGGTTGACTATGGTTTGCGATGCCGTTATCAATGCAAAAGGCGATATTCAAGCGTATCAGTTCTATCCCGCAGTGATTCATTCAGCGGCGCGCTTAACCTATACCGAAGTCGCTGCTGTGCTAGGCAACACCCGTGGCCCAGAGGCGACGCGCCGTGCTGCATTGCTGCCGCACCTGCAAAATCTTTATGATTTGTTTCAAGTGCTGCTGCAGTCGCGTCGTCTGCGTGGTGCCATTGATTTTGAAACTACCGAGACCTATATTGTTTGTAATGCCGCGGGAAAAATAGAGCAAATTTTGCCGCGCACACGCAACGATGCGCACAAATTAATTGAAGAATGCATGTTGGCCGCAAATGTTTGCGCCGCTGATTTCATGGAGCGCAACAAGCATCACGGCATGTTTCGTATCCATGCGGGCCCAACCGAGCAAAAGCTCAATCAATTACGCACATTCCTAAAGCAATTAGGATTATCGCTCGGTGGTTCCGGTAGTCCTGCAGCATCGGACTACGCAGAGTTAATGGAAAAAATAAAGCTGCGTCCTGATGCCATCATGCTGCAGACCATGCTGCTGCGCTCCATGCAGCAAGCGGTCTATAGCCCTGACAATATTGGACATTTCGGTTTGTCTTACGACGCCTATGCGCATTTCACGAGCCCGATTCGACGCTATCCGGATTTGCTGTCGCATCGCGTGATCAAGGCTATTTTGCACGGTAAGCGCTATCACCCGAAAGATATAGAGACCGAAAACTTAAATACTCAGCTGTCTCCTGCAGCACGCAAGATGCAGGCAAAAGATAGAGCCGCCGGCAAGAAAAAATCAGAAGGTGATGTCGCTATTTGGGAAGCGCTAGGCATACATTGCTCAGCTAATGAGCGGCGCGCGGATGAAGCTTCGCGTGATGTTGAGGCTTGGCTGAAATGCTACTTTGTGCGCGATAAGCTAGGCGAAGAATTTACCGGCACGATTTCGGGCGTTGCAGCATTCGGAATTTTTGTACAACTCGATGCCTTGTTCATTGAAGGTATGGTTCACGTCACTGATCTGGGCTCAGACTTTTTTCAATTTGATGAAGCTCGACATGAGTTACGCGGCGAGCGAACCGGTATGCGCTATCAGTTAACTGATAGAGTAACCGTGCAGGTGAGTCGAGTCGATCTTGATGCGCGGCGTATTGATTTGCGACTAGTACGTGAGCCAGGTATTCGTACGCAGTTGAAAAACGAAGCACGTCGTGCCGATGAAGGGCAAGGTCGTTCGCGCTTATCGGGTGCAAAAAAAGCAGCGAAGCAGGCGGCGAAAAAAACAGCTAAAAAAGCAGCCCCCAAAATGCCTGATAGCGCCAAAGCACGCAAGGTAAAGCCCACCAAAACTGCTGCACGTACAGGCCAAAAGAAACGTAAATAACACGGAGCGCTGGCTCACTGACTAACAACATAATGAAGACCAAACTCCTTTTCGGATTTCATGCAGTCGCAGCACGCATACGACATGATGCGTCGACCATAGAAGAAATTTATGTTGACGCCACTCGTCATGATCGACGTATGGGCGATCTTTTGCGCTCCGCTAAATCCGCTAATGTGCGCATCATTCAGGCAGACGATCAGCGACTGGATGCCATGGTTGGCACGCGCCGGCATCAAGGCGTGGTAGCGCGTGCGGGTGAAATCTCGCTCGCTCGTAATTTGTCTGAATTAATCGATGGCATTCAAGGACCACCTTTGTTGTTGCTGCTTGATGGTGTGACCGATCCGCATAATTTGGGTGCGTGCTTACGGGTGGCTGATGGTGCTGGCGCCCATGCCGTGATTGCACCTAAGGATAGAGCCGTAGGTTTGAACGCTACCGCAGCCAAGGTGGCTAGTGGCGCAGCCGATAACGTGCCCTACATTACTGTGACCAATCTGGCGCGTGCTATGCGTGAGTTACAGGAACACGATATTTGGCTAACTGGCACCACAGATGATGCAGAAAGTACGATCTACGATGTCGACTACACCGGAGGCGTCGCTTTTGTAATGGGCTCTGAGGGAGAGGGCATGCGGCGTTTAACGCGTGAGAATTGCGATCGTTTAGTGAGCCTACCTATGCTGGGCTCGGTTGAAAGTCTGAACGTATCAGTAGCGTCGGGTATCTGTCTGTACGAGGCGAGACGTCAACGCTTGATCGTGCCGACCGCTTAGTACAGCGGGTGATTGGATCTAATTCTGCCAAATCACCTAAAATTCACTTTTTACTGATTTATCGATATTCATGTTTAGCCGCCTCAGGGAAGACATTGCTAGCATCATGGCCCGTGACCCCGCCGCCCGCAGTTCATGGGAGGTGTTGACGTGCTATCCCGGCCTGCATGCCATCGTGTTGCACCGCTGGTCTAGTGCATGCTGGCGGCATGGCTTTAAATGGATGGGGCGTTTTATTTCGCATATGGCTCGTGGATTAACCGGCATTGAGATTCACCCAGGCGCCACCATAGGCCGACGCGTTTTTATCGATCATGGCTTTGGCGTCGTGATCGGTGAGACAGCTGATATTGGTGATGATTGCACTATCTATCAAGGCGTCACTCTGGGTGGTACATCACTCTCCAAAGGAACCAAGCGGCACCCGACCTTAGAGCGTGGTGTGATCATTGGTGCGGGTGCCAAAGTATTGGGATCATTTACCGTGGGCGAGGGCGCTAAGATTGGCTCGAACGCAGTCGTCGTCAAAGAAGTTCCTGCGGGAGCCACCGCAGTCGGCAATCCTGCACGCATTATCGAAAAAACGGCAGCCACTGAACGCGAAGATGCGACTGCAAAAATGTTCGCTGCGTATGGCTTGACAGCGAACGGCGATGATCCGTTGTCAAAAGCTTTGCACGGTCTGATCGACAATGCGTCTAGTCAGGAATTACAGTTAGTAAAAATTCTGGAGGCACTTAAAGCAGCAGGTATAGAGTGTGAGACTGTTACCGAGCTGGATAAATTCAATCCGGAAAAGCTGAATAAATTGGTGGAGTGATCTAAATCCGCTGAGGACTATATAGACTGCAATAGTATTTTTTAAATACTGATAGTGTGTAATTCTCCTGCGCTATCCAACGCTAACCAGCCACCACGACGCTTGTTCGCTTCATTCGGTTCACAATCCCAATCAGGCAGTACATAACGCACTCCTTCGGAAGTGTGATGAATGTCTGGCCTATGCGTATGGCCATGAATCAGTAGATTAACTACATGCGTTTTGAATAGAGCAGCTATCTGCGCTGCGTTCACGTCCATGATCGCCATGGATTTTTCTTTTTGAGCAGCGCGGCTGCCTTCGCGCATACCAGCGATGATGCTTTTTCGTTCCGCAAGTGGGCGTGCAAGAAACGCCGCTTGCCATTCGGGATTGCGAACTTGAGTGCGAAACGCCATATAGGCCGTGTCGTCAGTGCACTGGGCATCTCCATGCACTAGCAGGATTTTTTTACCCGCTATGTCGGCTACATGAGGTTCATCTAATAAAGTCAGTCCTGCTGCCGCAGCGAATGAAGGGCCAACTAAAAAATCACGATTACCACTGAGCCAAAATATCTTTGTACCTTGATCAGAAACTCGTTTCAGTTCTTGGCAGACTTGTTGGGGAAACGGTGAATCCACATCATCATCACCTGGCCAGTACTCGAATAGATCGCCCAGCAAATAGAGTTGAGTCGCATGCACTACCTCGTTTTTTAAAAATGCAAAAAACGCCGCTAAGGTCTTCGGTGTGTCTGGACTCAAATGCAGATCTGAAACAAAAAGCGTAACCTTCGTCGGTTGCGCTTTTGTTGTAGGTGATGTTGAGAATGAACTCATGTCAGATCAAACGACCTCAGCCTTTTCAATCACGACAGTCTCGACAGGCACATCAGAAAACATGCTCTTGCGTCCGGTTTTAACGGCGCGAATCGCATCGACAACATCCTCGCCCTCAGAGACTTTGCCAAATACTGCGTAGCCCCAACCATCCGAGCCTGGATAGTTTAAAAAGTCGTTGTCACCAACGTTAATGAAAAACTGAGCGGTCGCTGAATGGGGGTCCGACGTGCGTGCCATAGCGATCGTGTAACGATCATTTTTAAGGCCATTCTCAGCCTCGTTATCAATCGGATCGTTGGTGGGTTTTTGTTTCATGTCAGGTTCGAAGCCACCGCCCTGAATCATGAAGCCATCGATCACCCGATGAAAAATAGTGCCATCGTAGTGGCCAGACTTAACGTAGTTGACAAAATTCTCAACGGACTTAGGTGCTTTTTCTACGTCAAGCTCCAGCGTAATTGCGCCGTGATTGGTGGTGAGTACAACATTCATAAACGTGCTGCTCCTAAATCAATGCTAGTAAATTAATCAATCATGGAGGCGGATTCAATGATGACATTCGCCTTGGGTTTATCGCGTCTGTCTGTTTCGACGACCTGAATTTTGTTGACAACTTCTTGGCCACGGATGACTTTGCCAAAGACGGCGTATCCCCAACCATCTTGACCGGGATAGTCCAAAAAGGCATTGTCATTACCATTGATAAAAAATTGAGCACTGGCCGAATGTGGGTCTGGCGTGCGGGCCATGGCAATCGTGTAAGCACGATTTTTTAATCCATTTTTTGCTTCATTTTGTATTGGTGCACGGGTGGGCTTTTCTTTCATTGATTGATCGTAGCCGCCGCCTTGGACCATGAAGCCATTAATTACTCGATGAAAAATAGTGCCGTTGTAAAAGCCTGATTTCACATAGGTTAAAAAGTTCTCTACCGTTTTGGGTGCTTTGTCTGGATAAACTTCCAAAACAATTTCACCCATGCTAGTTTTGATGGATACCTTGGGAGCTGGATCAGCAGCTAATGCCACCGTGGTCAAGGATGCCAAAACAGCAGCAGTGCAAAATTGCATAAAGTGGCGACGGCCGTAGCGCATGAAATTTCCTTCCGGGGTGTGTGTATCTGAGGCACTGTTGTTACAGGGATTCAGATGCTTCAATGTTATACTTTACAAGTTTCGCATTCTATCAAAATACCGGACACGCAAGACTACAGCGGTTTTATGCGACCGGCGCATAATGTGATTGTTCGTCAGTATTTTGAAAAAAGTAATAATCGATGTGCAGTACCTTCGGCTTTTCTGCCACGGCATTCCTCTTTTAATTCATGAGCACACTAAAAATATACAACACGTTAGCCCGTGACAAAGTTGCTTTTGTTCCTATTGAGCCTGGCAAGGTACGGATGTATGTATGTGGTATGACGGTTTACGATTACTGTCATCTCGGTCACGCGCGCGTGATGGTGGTGTTTGATATGGTGCAGCGCTGGTTGAGGTCACAAAATTATCAGGTGACTTATGTTCGTAATATTACGGATATCGATGACAAAATTATTCGTAGAGCGGCAGAGAACAATGAATCTATCTCAACCCTAACCAATCGTTATATTCAAGCGATGAATGAGGATGCTGCTTCACTTGGTGTGCAGCGTCCTGATCATGAGCCGCGAGCCACTAGCTATGTGCCTCAGATGCTCTCGCTGATTGGCAAGCTTGAAAAAAACGGTCTGGCCTATCAAGCCGCAGACGGTGATGTGAATTTCTCTGTGCGTGATTTTGCGGGATACGGAAAGTTATCAGGTAAATCCTTAGATGACTTACGCGCGGGAGAGCGGGTAGAAGTTGACAGCGCAAAACGCGATCCACTTGATTTCGTTTTATGGAAATCCTCTCGCGAAACTGAGGCCGATGAAGTTAAATGGGCGTCAAAGTGGGGTAGTGGTCGACCCGGTTGGCATATTGAATGCTCTGCCATGGCCTGCGATTTGTTAGGCGAGCAGTTTGATATCCACGGTGGCGGTCAAGACTTGCAATTTCCTCACCATGAAAATGAAATCGCGCAATCAGAAGGTGCGCACGGGCATAGTTTTGTTAATTATTGGATGCATAACGGCTTTGTTCGCATCGATAACGAAAAAATGTCTAAGTCGCTGGGTAATTTTTTCTCTATTCGTGAAGTCCTAGAAAAGTTTGATGCAGAAGTTGTGCGCTTTTTTATTTTGCGCGCTCACTATCGCAGCCCACTTAATTATTCTGATGTGCACCTCGATGATGCGCGCACTGCACTGGCTCGGCTTTACACCGCACTTAAAGATACGCCTCCTGATTCGCAGCCTTTAGATTGGAACGAACCCTTTGCTCAGCGCTTTGCTGAGGCTATGAATGATGATTTCAATACCCCTGTAGCTGTTTCGTGTTTGTTTGAGTTGGCGACTGAAATCAATCGCGATCACTCTGCAGCACTGGCTCGTCAGTTGAAAAAACTCGCCGGTGTGATTGGCTTACTAGAACGTGAACCTCAATTATTTTTGCAAGGTGGTGGTTCGGCAGACGGTTTGTCAGACGATGAAGTTGCGTCGCAGATTGCCGCACGTGCGGATGCCAAGAAAAATAAAAATTTTGCTGAGTCCGACAAAATTCGCGCTGAATTGCTAGCGCATGGCATTGTGCTGGAAGACAAGCCCGGTGGAATCACTGAGTGGAGGCGTGCATGACTAAGCCTCCTGAAATTTTGCTGGTGCCGCATTACTGGGAGCAGGCCAAGCTCGAGTTGATGAAGCGCGATCGCATCATGAAAAAACTGATTCCTCGCTTCGGTGATTTACAACTCGTAAGACGTGGCGATCCGTTTATGACGTTGGCGCGCTCAATCGTTGGCCAACAAATTTCTGTGAAGGCAGCGCAGTCCGTGTGGGAAAAGCTGATGCTGGCCTGCCCGAAAATGACGCCTACTCAAGTGAAACGTCAAGGGCATGTGAAACTTGCGACGTGTGGACTGTCCAAACGTAAGGCAGAGTATTTAATGGATTTGTCGGCGCATTTTCTGGATGGCAGTCTGCATGAAAAAGACTGGGGATCCATGGAAGATGAGGCGGTGATCGCCGAGTTGATACAGATTCGGGGAATAGGCCGCTGGACAGCTGAGATGTTTTTGATTTTCAATATGCTAAGACCGAATATTTTGCCCTTGGATGATCTTGGGCTGGTAAAAGGTATTAGCGTGAATTATTTCTCGGGTGAGCCTGTTTCTCGCAGCGATGCGCGCGAGGTGGCCGCTAACTGGGAGCCTTGGCGAACGGTCGCTACGTGGTACATGTGGCGCAGTTTGGACCCGATACCGGTAGAATACTGATTGTCTTAATGCAAGAATGGCATTATTCTTGCCGCCTGGCGCGCCGACATAATTGGCCGCGCTAATGACATAAGGAGCTTATGTGAGCAAAATCACTTTCCTCAGTTTTGAGCAGCCGATCTCGGAGCTTGAATCTAAGATCGAGGAACTGCGTTTCGTACAGGAAGATTCAGCGGTCGATATCACAGAAGAAATCGATAGGCTGTCGCAGAAGAGTCAGCAACTGACTAAAGATCTCTACGCCAAGCTCACTCCTTGGCAGGTGTCGCAGATTGCGCGCCATCCTCAGCGTCCGTACACCATGGATTATGTGAATGAAATCTTCACCGATTTTCATGAGCTACATGGTGACCGTTCTTATGCGGATGATTTGTCTATCGTTGGTGGTCTGGCACGTTTTAACGGCCAGGCGTGCATGGTGATAGGTCATCAAAAAGGTCGTGATACCAAAGAGCGCGCGATGCGTAATTTTGGTATGCCCAAACCTGAAGGCTATCGCAAGGCGATGCGCTTAATGAAGGTGGCCGAGAAATTTGGTTTGCCGGTGTTTACCTTCGTTGATACGCCCGGTGCGTTCCCTGGTATTGATGCGGAAGAACGCGGTCAATCCGAAGCCATTGGTCATAACTTGTACGCGATGGCTGAGCTCAAGGTTCCTCTCATAGCAACCATCATCGGTGAAGGCGGTTCAGGTGGTGCGTTAGCGATTGCTGTGGGTGATGCAGTGCTGATGCTTCAGTACGCTACCTATTCCGTGATTTCGCCAGAAGGCTGCGCTTCAATTTTGTGGAAGACCTCAGAGCGTGCATCTGATGCGGCTGAGGCTTTAGGCTTAACAGCGCATCGCTTGAAAGCACTAAACCTCATAGACAAAATTGTGAATGAGCCTTTGGGTGGTGCACATCGTGATCCTAAGCAGATGGCGATATTGTTAAAGCGTGCGTTGGCCGATACCTTGCGTCAATTTCAGGGCGTTAAAACTAAAGACCTCATGGCGGCCCGTCATGAAAAGCTGATGAGCTATGGCAAATTCAAGGAAATCTCTTCTTCTGAATAATTCTCAGATTGCCGTTGCAATTACTGCATTCGAACGCGCGCTAGAAGAAATTCTGGCGCGCGTTGTTCTTTCCGACGGTGCTGCCATCGCAATCGCTTGCAGCGGTGGCCTTGACTCAGCCGTTTTACTACAGTTGAGTGCTGATTTTTTCGCTAATCATCCTCATCTGCATTCCCATCCTTTACATGTGTTCCATGTTCATCATGGTTTAAGCCCGAATGCCGATCACTGGTTGGCGCATGTGCAAAGTCAGACTCAGCAATTGAACCTGCCATTCGATGCGCGCAAAGTCAGCGTGACTAGCGTTGATCAGCATGGCCCGGAAAACGCCGCCCGGCTAGCGCGCTATGAAGCTCTGTCTAGTTTGTGTTTAACGCATCGAGTAGAACTATTACTCACGGCTCACCATCAAGATGATCAAGCCGAGACCGTCATGTTGCAGGCACTGCGTGGCGCGGGTTTGCCTGGGTGGTCTGGCATGGCTGCTCTGCAGCGAGATCATGCGTTGTTGCCAGCGGGGGTCACACTAGCGCGTCCTTTATTAGATTGTTCGCGTAAGCAGTTAGAGCAAATTGCGAGCGAGCGCGCGATAGCGCATATTGTCGATGAATCAAATGCTGATTCACGCTACAAGCGCAACGCCATTCGTCATGAAATTTTTCCACTGATCGAGCAGCACTTCGAAGGATTTACTCAAACACTGGCACGCAGCAGTCATCATTTTCAAACAGCACAAAGTTTGCTAGATGAATTGGCTTGCAGCGATTTACAACAGTGTTTCGATAAGGGCGAACTCAATCTCCAACTCAATCTCAAACGCTTAGCGTTACTCTCGGTTGATCGCATCGATAATCTGTTGCGTTACTGGGTGTTTGAAAAAATTGGTAGTTATCCTAGCCAAGCACAGCTGCATCAGTTGCATCAGCAAATGCTACATGCGGCATCAGATACTCATCCGCAAATAGTGATAGGGCAGTGGGTCTTGCAACGAGAGCGTGATCACTTAATCATCCGTGCTCAAACGGGAGTGAATCAGCCACCAATAGAGGCTATTCCCGTGGTTTGGCGAGGTGAGAGCCACATCGATATTCCCGAATGGCGTGGGCAGTTGCTGTTTGAGGTCGGTGAGGGTAAAGGGTTTGATCGTGAGCAGCTATTGCATGGGCCGTTGACGCTACGCCCACGCCAAGGCGGTGAACGTTTAAAGCTGGATGAGCGCCGTCCCTCACGCACTTTGAAGAATCTGTTTCAAGAATTGGGGGTATCCGCAGGTTGGCGCCCTTGGCTGCCTTTGCTCTACGCAGGCGATCAATTATTGTTTGCCTGCGGCTTGGGTCCGAATTGCACCGCTGCTCAAAAAAATCCGGGCGTGCGAGTTCATTGGCAAGCGTGGAATGAGGATAATTCGAGGGGCAATCCCTAATGAAAATCTGCCTAAATGGCCGCTCCGAGAATTGTCATTCTGCATTGCAACATGTACAATCGTGGGTTTTCCAAGAGCTCACTTTTTTCTCTTAAATGGCATTAATCGTTCACAAATATGGCGGCACGTCGATGGGCTCAACCGAGCGCATCAAAAACGTTGCTCGTCGCGTCGCCAAATGGCATGACGCTGGTCATCAGATTGTCGTTGTGCCCTCAGCCATGTCGGGTGAGACCAACCGCCTGCTTGGCCTCGCCAAAGAAATCAATACTGACCCCGATCCACGCGAGTTGGATATGTTGGCCTCAACCGGTGAGCAAGCATCCGTTGCGCTGCTAGCGATTGCGTTGCAGTCGATTGGTAAAGAAGCTGTTTCATACACCGGTTGGCAAGTGCCGATCATTACTGACAGCGCGTATACCAAATCACGCATTCAGTCGATTGATGATGTCAAAGTCAAAAAAGATTTAGACGCTGGCAAGGTGGTTGTTATTACCGGATTTCAGGGCATGGATGCCCACGGCAATATCACTACTCTGGGCCGAGGTGGATCCGATACCTCTGCTGTTGCAGTAGCCGCTGCTCTCAAAGCGGCTGAGTGCCTTATTTATACCGACGTTGATGGCGTCTACACCACCGACCCACGCGTTGTGTCAGAAGCGCGTCGATTAAAGACAGTCACGTTCGAAGAAATGCTAGAGATGGCATCGTTGGGCTCAAAAGTTTTGCAAATACGATCGGTAGAATTTGCGGGAAATTACCGCATGCCCACGCGCGTACTGTCATCACTAACCGATCCACTCATGCCGTTGGAAGAAGAAGCACAGTCAGGTACCCTGATATCGTTTGAGGAAGACACCCATATGGAACAAGCGACCATTACTGGCATCGCATTTAGCCGCGATGAAGCAAAAATTACAGTGCGCGGCGTACCCGATAAACCCGGCATTGCGTTTCAAATTTTAGGTCCCGTCGCTGACGCAAATATCGAAGTCGATATGATCGTCCAAAATATTTCAGTCGATGGTAAAACCGATTTCACGTTTACTGTGCCACGCGCGGATTACGATAAATCGCTCAAGTTAATCGATACGGGTGTTAAAGATTCCCT
The DNA here is from genome assembly GCA_041179845.1 of Pseudomonadota bacterium. GTDB lineage: Bacteria > Pseudomonadota > Gammaproteobacteria > Burkholderiales > Burkholderiaceae_D > Pernthalerella. The sequence continues at coordinate 664 of JBEGSP010000027.1, read as the reverse complement.
CGGTGCGACCCATGTCGTGGGCGATAACAAAGTATCCAAAGTTTCGGTGGTGGGTGTGGGTATGCGCAGCCACGTAGGCATTGCGTCACAGATGTTTCGCACACTTTCTGAAGATGGCATCAACATCCAGATGATCTCGACTTCAGAGATCAAAATCTCCGTCCTGATTGATGAGAAATACACCGAGCTAGCCGTGCGTGCTTTGCACAAGGCCTTTGGTCTGGAAAAGGGTTAATTAAGTGGTTAACGAGGGTTGAACTAGGCGCTACATTCGGCCGACTTTCCCTTTAGTCAGCATACTGTAAGACCCCGCCTATTTCATAGTCATTCGGTGGGGCGGTTTCTGGATGCCAGCAAAGCCAGCCTAAATGTATTTTTAAGTCAAAATAGTACAGTCGTGCAATAATCGACAATACTAACTAAAAAAGCACGATTCCGGAGTTTTCCTCCGGCTATCCGCTGCTCCTCTCCGGGCAATTTCTATGTGGCTTGTCGATATCGCGCTTAAGCGTCCTTACACCTATTTGGTGATGGCGCTGATGATTCTTTTGTCAGCCCCGTTTGTGCTGCGCTCTACATCGACCGATATATTTCCCGAAATAGGTATCCCCGTCATCAGCATCGTCTGGAACTACACCGGACTACCCCCGAAAGACATGCGTGA
>JBEGSP010000026.1:0-3346 GCA_041179845.1 Pseudomonadota bacterium | reverse complement strand
GACCATCTTTGGTCTCAATACATTCATTCGCCACCCCGGGACCCATCACTTCGGATAAACCATAGATATCAACTGCATCAAGACCAGCGCGCTGCTCAATTTCAAGCCGCATAGATTCGGTCCATGGCTCGGCTCCGAAAATGCCTATACGCAAAGAAGAAGCGGCAGGATCTAATCCTTGTCGTTCAAATTCTTCAATCAAGTTCAACATATATGACGGCGTGACCATGATGATGTCAGGACGAAAGTCATTAATCAGCTGCACTTGCTTTTCGGTCTGTCCACCTGACATAGGAATCACCGTGCAACCTAACTTCTCTGCACCGTAGTGCGCACCTAAGCCACCGGTAAACAAACCATAGCCATACGCCACATGCACGATATCACCGGCGCGACCACCTGATGCACGTATCGAGCGCGCTACCAATGAGGCCCACGTATCAATATCTTCTTGCGTGTAACCCACCACCGTGGGTTTGCCCGTGGTGCCTGAAGAAGCGTGGATACGTACCACCTGTTCGCGTGGCACAGCAAACATACCGAACGGATAGTTGGCTCGTAAATCAGCTTTGGTCGTAAACGGAAATTTTGAAAGATCGGATAAAGTTTTTAGATCATCAGGTTGAATTCCCTGATCATCAAAACTTTTTCTGTAATGCGGCACATTGGTGTAGGCGTGCTGCAGAGTTGCTTTCAGTCGCTGAAGCTGCAGCGCCTGTAATTCATCTTGACTCGCTTTTTCTATCGGCTCGAGTTCTGAATAATTTGTCTGGGCGGACATCCCTGATCTCCTAATTTTTTATGCGCTCTGTATGACTGATCCTGAGATCTGGTGGGATTTCCCACGCATCAGCGCTATTTTTTTTCCATCCGCATTCGTAACTACAACATCGTATACACCGGTTTTGCCGCTGCGCGCTTGCTCGGTCGCATGCGCTTCAAGGACTTCGCCTTCATGGGCAGGCGCTAGAAATTCAATCGTACAACCCGCTGCCACTGTCTGCAGGTTATAGCTATTACAAGCAAATGCAAACGTCGAATCCGCCAAGGTAAAAATAAAACCACCGTGACACGTCGCATGGCCATTCAGCATATCAGGACGCACTTGCATTTGCATACACGCAGATCCAGGACCGACATCGATTAACTGTATACCTAAGGCTTGAGTCGCATTGTCACGAGCATACATATGCTCAGCGCTTGCCTGAGCTAAGGCCTTGGGGTCGGTAGGCAGAGTAGTGTTCATCAGCTGTCCTGATCAAAATCGAGCACGAGTTTTTCTGTCATAGGAAACGCTTGGCAGCTTAATACAAAACCGCGCGCCACCTCATAATCTTCGAGTGCGTAGTTAGCATCCATATCGACTTGACCTTCAATCAGCTTGCAACGGCAGCTAGCGCAAATTCCACCTTTACAGGCATAGCGCAGATCAATACCTTGTTCTAAACCCGCGTCTAATACGGATTGTTGATCACGACGCATCGTAAAACTTTGGTGATTACCATCGAGGATAACGGTGACGTCACACACATCCGCAGAAGCCGATGGACCAACCGAACGCTTGCGTGTCGTCGGCGCACCTGCCACCCCAAATAATTCCATATGTATATGATCGCTAGGCATACCGAATGATTTCAAGCACTCAGATACCTGCACCATCATAGCCTGTGGGCCGCAAATAAATGCATGATCAATATCAGCTAAAGAAATCCATTGCGCTGCTAACTGATTAAATTTTTCTGCATCAATCCGACCATTAAACAAATCGATATCGTGCTTTTCACGGCTCAATACATGAATCACCGAGAATCTTTCAAGAAATTGATCTTTAAGAGTAGCGATGTCATCTCTCAACATAACCGTTGATGATGCGCGATTTCCGTAGATGAGCGTAAAACTACTTTGAGGCTCTGCTAGCAAAGTACTTTTAATAATAGAGAAAATCGGAGTAATTCCGCTGCCAGCAGCAACCGCCAGATAACGACGTTGACTAGCCGCATCGAAAGGCAAATGAAAATTGCCTGTCGGGGGCATCACATCAACCTCGCTACCTACCTCTAGTGAACTGGTAGCCCATGTTGAAAATACGCCGTCACTGACTTTTTTTATTGCGATACGTAGCTCATCGTCTTGTACTGCCGAACAAATAGAATACGAGCGACGCACTTCCTCACCTTGGATCTGCGCACGCAATGTCAGATGCTGCCCAGGCTGATAAATAAACTCAGAGGCTAATGATGCTGGAATCTCAAAAGTAATCAATACGGCGTCGCGCGTATCACGATGTAGTGCTGAAATTTTTAAAGGATGAAAATGTGACATGCGCTCAAGGGATGAAATATTAGCCGCTCAATGCGGCTTAAAATAATCAAAAGGCTCTAGACATTCATTGCATCGATAGAGAGCCTTGCAAGCCGTTGAACCGAATTGACTTAATAAACGAGTATGCGATGAACCGCATTGCGGACACTCGATATCTGGCATCGTCTGATTAATTAGTCCTGAGATATCAATGGATGATTGTTCTGGTGATATGCAGTGCGCTGGTGGCGCAATACCAAAGGCTTTGAGTTTTTCTCTGCCAGCAGCAGTCATCCAATCCGTGGTCCATGCTGGCGACAACTGAGTTCGAATACTAATTTTCTCCACACCCAATGACTGCAACGCTTGCTCGATACTCTCTGTAATCACCTGTGTGGCGGGACAACCAGAATACGTGGGCGTGATAATCACTTCACACGTTTCATCCTCTTGCCATCTCAGTTCACGCACAATACCTAAGTCGACCACAGAAACTGCCGGTATCTCGGGATCACTCACCGTCGACAAACACTGCCACAACTGTTCTGAGGTGAGCGTCACCATGTAGCACCCGGGTAGGCACGCTGAAGGAATTGCATCTCTGCAAGCAGGTAGCCAAGATGTTCAGTATGACGACCTTGCTTACCGCCCTGCTGCATCCACGCGTCTTTGGCAGGCAAAGTCAAGGTAGCCTTAGAAAAAATACCTTGTATCGTTGTGAACCATTCTTCTTTAAGACTAGAGGGCAGAGGTGCGATTTCGCGGTCAGCGATGGCTTTATCCAATTCATCATCAATAAAGCATTCACCGGAATACATCCACAGATCATTAACAGATCGCTGGATGCGCGCATGGCTTTCATCGCTACCATCACCTAATCGAATCACCAGATCGCTGCTTCGTCGCAAATGATAAGAAACTTCTTTGAGAGATTTTTCTGCTATCTGCGCTATATGTGCATCGGAAGAATGTAACAGTGATCGTAACCACAGCGCGTGCCAAACATCGAAATACAGCTGACGCACCAAAGTATCGCCATAATCGC
>JBEGSP010000025.1:0-9547 GCA_041179845.1 Pseudomonadota bacterium | reverse complement strand
GTCGCTCTGAAAGTGAGTTTTCATCCTGAATTAGAAGCAAGTGACATTCGAATACAACAACCCGCTGGGTTCGGTAATCAGGAATTCGCCAAGCTAGGTAAATTGCAGTTTCGTTTAGATTTACTGCCGCTGTGGCACGGTCAATTGCGCGCAGATCGTCTGTCAGCTAGCGACGTACAGATGGTATTGATTCAAACGCCCGATGGTCATGCTAATTGGATTTTCAATCCAGCTTCCACACCAACGCCTGCAGAATCTCAGCAAAACAATTCAGCCACCGATATCGCCGCACATTTCGATATCAGACACATTCAAATCGAACGTTTACAAATTTCCTATCAAGGAGCAGGTGCGCGACCAGCACAATTTCTGCTCGAAAAACTCGATGCGCAATTACCTGCAGACGGCCAATTATTAGTCAATGCGACGGGTAGCGTAAATAAAAATCTACCGTATGCCATACACATACGCGGTGGCTCACTGCAGCAACTAACCGAAGGTAAGACCGCCTGGCCACTTGAGTGGCAGCTAAATTTTGCAGGCAGTACGTTCAATGCTTACGGCACACTTAGCCCGACTGAGAGCCATTTTCGATTTGGTTTAGGTGCAAGTGATTTGGCAGGCTTCGGTAAGTTATTGGGCATCGATTTACCAAACGCAGGTGCTGCTGGTGTGTCGGGATTGTTGAATCTGAAATCAGGCGCTATTCATCTCGATGAGTTATCAGCGCAATTAGGTTTATCTTCCATGACCGGTGCGCTCGCTGTTGATACGCGCAACGATAGGCCGCGCTTAACTGGCAAACTCGATGTGTCGCGACTCGATCTGCGTCCCTTTTTGGGTCAAGACACGGAAGACGATCCACCCACCGATTTGCCCGGTTTGTATCGCAGCCTTTCTCAAGCAACGTTAAATTTGAAAGCGCTGAATAATCAAGATATTGATCTGAAACTCGCTGTCGATCACTGGATTAGTCTTCCCGGTAACATTCGCGAGACGAGATTGGCTGTCAAGCTCGAGCAGGGGAAATTCAGCATGCCGCTGAATGCGCGTGTTGAAGGCGTGCTATTCAAAGCTGAAATGAAGGCCGATGTTTCAGCGCAGACGCCATCATTCCAGCTAGCCATCGCTAGTGAACAAGCCAACGCGGGTGGACTGGCAAGACTTCTAACGGGCTTATCTGGCATTGAAGGCCAGTCAGGGCATCTGCGAATCACGCTTGATTCGCAAGGCCGAGACGGCGCATCACTCATGAAATCGTTGGCTGTACAACTTGATCTGAAAGATAGTCAACTCAGTTATGGAAATCTAGAAGGCGGAAAGCCCGTTGCATTTCAAATTCAACGTTTGAACATCCGCTTACCTGCCGGCCAAGCCCTACAAGGAAATTTCAACGGGTCGCTATTAGGTAAACCACTGGAAGCAAAACTCACGGGTAGCGATCTGCGATCAGTTATGCAAAGTGGCACGACTGAATTCACGCTCACAGCGGTCGCTCGTGGATTTGCTGCGCGTATAGCTAGTGTTATTAATGCTGCTAAAGGCGAAGCGTCTTTATCATTTAGTTTAGGCGCAGAGCATGCAGGTGATATCGCAGTGTGGTTAGGTTTGCGTAATGATGCGCGTGCACCATTAGCGCTAGCAGGGCATGTTTTAGCCAGCAAAGACCATTGGAAGCTTTCTGATTTAGTTCTGCAAGCAGGTCGCAGCAGTGTGCATGTGGATCTAGAACGGCGACAGTTGAAGGGCAAACCTTTTTATAGCGCTGCGATTGATGTGGCACAGTTAGATGCAGTGGAATTAGATACGCTGATTACACCTTCCAAATCAGGTAAATCTGCTTCATCTGCATTTGATATTCCAGTCTTGCCACGGCAGCTACTTCTCGATGACGCTGATATTCGCGTACGTGTTGAGCATATTAAGACCGCATCCATCGCAGTCACTCATCTGGGTTTCGATGCTCAAATACGAAATGGCTTCATGCCCAGCTCACCATTTTTTGCTGAGTTAGGAAATCAACGCTTCGATGGCGCCGTAATGCTGGATACTCGCAGTAGCGAACCCCGTGCGCAGTTATGGCTGTTTACAAAAAATCTCGATGCCGGACGAATCGCTCGCGATTTAAAATTATCTCAGGGACTGGACTTCAACGCAGATAGCTTTTCAATTTACCTAGACAGTCATTCCAGTCAGTTAGCAAACTTCATCGCTAACGCGCAACTAGTTGGTGAAATCAGCGGTGGCAAACTGAAGTGGCGAGATCAAAATCAACAAACGTTGGCAAACATCCAGCTAAGCCAAGGTAGCTTGAGTGCGGCACCCGCACAACCTATTACACTAATTCTGAAAGGAGAGACGCAAGATACTCCCGTAGAGTTAACAATACGAAGTGCTACTGCCAAAGAATTACTCAATCCTCAATCGCGTGTCCCATTTGAATTGATGGTGTCAGCAGCGCATAGTCAATTAGCTCTGAAGGGAACACTGAATCGAAATCTAGACGAGCGCGACCTTGAATTAAAACTTAAGGCTTCAGGCGATCGTTTAGACAGCATGAATCATCTGTTGCAACTATCGATGCCACCGTGGGGACCATGGTCAGCTGAAGGTAATTTTCGTTTATCCCCAAATGCATACAAGCTGGATGGATTAAATTTGACACTAGGAAGTAGCTCGCTTCAAGGCCAAGGGTTGCTAGATATAACCGTCAAACCACCCAAGCTAACGGTTAATCTTTCCGCGCCGCAGATTCAGTTAGATGATTTTCCTATGAAAGATTGGTCTGCAACTCAAGTAAAAAGTACTCCAGAAAAAAGTACTGAAAAAAACGAAGAAACACTACGCAAAAAAGCCTCTGAGACCAGCAATCAGCTACAAAGCGTGTTGAGTGCGCAAACTTTGCGATCAATGAATGCTTTGTTATCTGTGCGCGTAGATCGCGTGATCGCTGGTCAAGATAGATTGGGTAGCGGCAAAATCGAAGCTACGCTTGCGAATGGTCGCGCAGTGATTGGCCCGGCTAGTATTGCGATGCCGGGAGGGTCTGCTGATGCCTTGTTAACCTACGAGCCACGCGAAAACGATGTGCTGACTGAGTTAAAAATCAACGTAGAAAAATTTGATTACGGTGTTATTGCACGCCGTTTTAAGCCAGAGGCCGACATTGATGGTCGATTTAATCTTCATGTGGATGTTCACTCTCAATCGCAACGTTTATCAGACGTCATAAAGCATGGTAGTGGAACACTCGATTTTTTAGTCTGGCCTAATGAGATGAAAGCTGACATGGTTGATTTATGGGCAGTGAATTTATTTGTCGCTTTGTTACCGACCATTGATCCGAAAAATCAATCTAAAGTTAACTGTGCTATCGGACGTTTTACTCTAGTCGATGGTAAATTGAATCAACGCCAGTTAGTGATTGACACAACCAAAGTGCGAGTTACTGGACAGACCAACATCAATTTAGCAAAAGAGACGCTACATATGCGGCTGCAGCCGCAAGCAAAGACAGCTCAGTTTCTGAGTCTGGCAACACCGTTAGAAGTGAAAGGCACTTTTGATAAATTTTCTATCGGACCCAATCCGGGTGATGTGCTGGAAACCATAGTCCGATTCGCTACCTCGGTCGTGTGGGTGCCAATCAAACGATTGTTCTCTGAAAAGGTGCCTGAGGACGGTACTGATATTTGTCCAGCGATGTGATTACTACAGATTGGATCTCTCGATTGAGTACCTAACGTATTGCAGAATTTTCCATACGATTATTTACACAGGCCAGAGTTTTTTCCCAAAACACTTCACCGCTTCCACCATAACGCGAAGGTAATCGTCGCATTTTGTTATGGGTGGCAGCCAGCGCGTTTATACGCTCGATCGATAACATGCCGAGCTTATCAAGTTCAAGATACGCTTCACAGTTGGCTTCGATTTCATTACGCCGCTCATCATGGGCATGAGCGCATTCATGATAAAAAATAAAATCCGACATATGCGGATCTTTTTCCAACATCGCTTTGAATACGACTGAATCAAAATAGATGACTGGCCAACCTTGCGCATTAGGCCTGACGACAGCTGCCGCACCACCCAGCTCAGGGTGCCGATCACCTTGATCACCATGGCCCAACCAAATTTCTTCAACAACGTGTTTTTGACCGTTTCGTTCGATTTCGCAGCGCACAGTCGCACCATCAGATCGCTCAAATGCTATAGCTAGCGTTGAGTTGATGAACAACCCAACGCCGAGCAAAATCATGAACAATCTCATGTGTTGAAAAGGTTTAGTTCGAGTACGGTGCTACAGGCAGCGCAGGGGCTTTAGCAAATTGTGCGGGTACATCGCCTGTGAGCGTCTGCAAAAATGCGACGATGTGTTTAACATCTTCATCACTGAGCTGTTTGCCCAGCTGAAGTCGTGCCATTACACGCACAGCGTCGTCTAGCTTAGCAACCGAGCCATCATGGAAATACGGTGGTGTCATAGCGACATTACGTAGCTGCGGCACTTTAAAGATAAACATATCTTCAGGTTTTTGCGTGTCGTGGAATTTGCCTTTGTCACGACCTTTGAGAGCCTCTTGTTCTTTACTGCCAGTCGCTAACCAGTAGTCTTCAGTCAAACCAAATTTCTGAAAACTTTGTCCACCAACGGTCGTTCCATTGTGACAGCCAGCACAACCGATACTCATGAATTTATCTAAACCGATTTTGGCTTCTTTGCTGATAGCGCGCTGATCACCTTTGAGATATTTATCAAAAGGTGCGGGCGTTAGTAATGTGCGTTCAAACGAACCAATAGCTGCAGCCCAGTTTTCAGCAGTGACAGGTTCCTTTTCATTCGGGAAGGCTTCTTCGAATTTTTTCGTATAGCCCAACGATTTAAGTTTTGCTTCAGCCTCGGGATAATCTTTATTACCGTATGCGAGTGGGCTGAGTAGGGCTTTCATCGCCTGTTCTTCCACCGTCATGCGATTGCCGCCGTAATGCTGAGCCACGAGTAAGGAGGTATTAAATACAGTCGGCGCATTGCGAGGTAATTTTTTGCCGTGCAAACCAACAGATAATGACAACGAATCTGCTCCATGGTAAGTCGGGTTGTGACACGCGGCGCAACTCATTCGTCCATCCGTCGAGACGCGTGTTTCATAAAACAAGGCTTTGCCTAATTCGGCGCGCGCTGCTGAGTGAGGGTAGTCGTCGACGCGCGACGTATCAGGCAGAGGCTTGAAGAGGCTTTTTGCTCGTTCCAGCAGGGCCTTATCGGTATCTTCAGCACTTACTAATCCGACAACGGTTATTGAACAGATTGCGGATATTGCCAGAATCGCGCGTAACGTATTTTTAAAATTCATGGATAGCTCCTTAGATGCAAGGGATGTTGTTATTGTCGTGAGCGAGATTGTGCGCGATTTCGTTTGATCCTGCACGTCACTGATTAACCTATTTGATTTACAAATGTACCAATACCGTCATTAGTTATTTAAACTTTAAGATCGTTGGTCGCTTGGTTGAAATCTAGGCATTCAATTCATGAAATGCCTGATTGCAATGACCGGTCGGTCTACTTAGACTAGGTAATACTTTGCTTACTTTTATGCCGTTTACCCACGGCCATCTCATTGTGACTTCAGGATTTAATTTTCCATCATCTATCCCCCTCGCATTGGCGACCTTGGTTAGCTCGGTGGCGTTGGCAGCCCCCGCTAGTTGGACCAATGATCTGAGTCCTATTAATCAGGCAGATTGGAATCGTGATCGCGCAGCTCATCTGTTGGAGCGAACAGGCTTTGGCGCCACACCGGAAGAAATCAACGCATTTGCCAAACTCTCGCCCACTCAGGCAGTACGTCGTTTGGTGCGTTATCAGCGCATTCCCAATCCCTTACCAGCGTTTGAGCACTCGGGGGCCTTTGATTCGGGTTTAGAACCATTTGCCACGTCGCGTCCTGCTGCCACTGAATTAGCGCGCGACACTGGGCAATCCTTAGGCGTGAAGGTCAAGCCAGAAGGTAACCGCCGCATACAACAGGTGGCTGATCGTTACTTGTATTGGCTACGTGCGAGCAAATTAGAAAGTCAGCGCATAGGTTATTGGTGGGCTAATCGAATGCTGACCACTCGTCGTCCGCTGGAAGAAAAAATGACGCTGTTTTGGCATGGACATTTCGCTACCGGCGATGAGAAAGTACGTGACTATCGCAAGATGCTTAAGCAAAACGAATTGTTTCGAGCCAAAGCCACCGGTAATTTCCGCGATCTGCTAATCGGCGTGGCGAAAGATCCGGCCATGTTGGCTTATCTGGATGCTGCAGTAAACGTCAAGGGCGCACCCAACGAAAATTTTGCTCGCGAGATCATGGAGTTGTTCACCATGGGCGTGGGAAATTACAGCGAAGAAGATATTCGTGAAGCAGCGCGTGCTTTCACTGGTTGGAATTATCGTGGTCTGGAGTTTGTAGTTAATCCAGCTCAGCACGATACGGATGTAAAAAAAGTTTTAGGACGCAGTGGCAATTTTGATGGCGTACAAGTGATAGACATCATTTTGGCGCAACCAGTGACTGCTGAATTTGTTGCAACCAAGCTGTACCGCTTTTTCGTTCGCGATGAAGTGTCTCCTGAGCTGCGTGTGAAACTGGGTAAATTATTACGTGATTCTCGCTATGAGATTGCACCTTTCTTAGAGACGGTTTTTACCTCACATGATTTTTATAGCAACGATTCGGTGGCCACTCACATTAAATCACCCGTTGAGTTAGTCGTATCTACCTACCGAAAAATGGGTTTGAAAGAAGTGCCCGGCATTCCCGATTTTAATGAATTAACCGATGCTATGGGTCAGAAATTAATGTTCCCACCGAATGTCGCAGGATGGGCCAATGGTAAGAGTTGGATTACGCCAGGCCTTTTGCTCGTACGTGGTAATTTTATTTATGACACCGTTTTCCCTCAGATTGATTTTGTCCCGAATGACCGAGTACCTGGCAGTCAATATCAAATCATCTCAGTGGCTGAGCAGCTGTCTATGGGTAAAGATGTGACCACAGCGACTAAGCCAGACGGTAAAGAATTGAGTTCAATGTCGATGCAAGCCGATCGCGATGAAGATTTCAATACCCGTTTAGCGAGTTATCACGCATGGCGTAAAGCGATTGAAAAAGTTAAACCTATCGCTCGTACAACCGCCCAGCTAAATGTATCAGACATGGTTCGAGCTGCTGGCTGCAAAACAACCCAAGATGCGGTGGATCATTTACTCCTACGTTTTCTAACTACGCCAGTGAGTCCAGAATTACGCAAAAAAATCGGCGAGCTATTAGCTTCCGATCTCGGAACTACCGATTTAAAAGCAGCCGACACTTATATGGAAGATGCGCTAAGAAATGCGCTGCATGTCATTCTGTCGCTGCCGGATTACCAATTAGGATAAGACCATGTCAAACCACCACACCAATTTGACGCGTCGTCAATTACTCTCTGCGTTGGCCGGTGCAGGGCTCTCGGCTGGACTGCCTTGGCTGCCCGCGCAAGCCGCGCAAACTACGCAAACAGATGCATCACGTCGCATCCTCGTTGTAATGGAACTCTCTGGCGCGAATGACGGATTAAATACACTGGTACCTTACGCGGATGATGCCTACTATCGCTTGCGTCCTAAGATCGGCATCAAAGCCAACAAGGTACGCAAGATTGATGATCATTTCGGATTTAGTCCTGGCATGTCAGGCTTTGAGCAATTATTCAAAGACGGACGCATGGCGGTTATGCATGGTTGTGGCTATGCGCAGCCTTCGTTTTCACATTTTACCTCCATGGCTTATTGGCATACCGGTGTTCCAAATGGCGGTGAGCCGTATGGTTGGTTGGGTCGAGTGGCAGATGCGATCGATCCTAAGCTGACACCCAATTTTTTAGTCAATATCGACGAGCGGCAATCGCTGGCGGTGCGCGCTGCGCGTCACGTGCCAGTCGTATTTGATGATCCGGATCGTTTTACACGCAAAGGCTTACTGCAAAGCCGTGCTTTGCTGGACAATGGTATGCAAGTCAATGCGGCTAACCCTACGCAAAATTTTTTACATAGCGTGGCTGATAGTGCTCGTCAGGCGTCTGGCTTAGTTCGAGCTGCCTGGGAAAATTACAAAACACCGGTGGACTACGGCATCGTGCCAGTCGATCTGACCAAAGTAGCCGCAATGATTAAGGCCGATTTGCCTACGCGACTGTATTACGTGGGTTATCGCCACAATGCGTTTGACACGCATGTGCAGCAGTCTGAACTTCACCAACGATTGCTAACCTATGTCTCAGATGCAGTGGCTGGTTTCATGAAAGATCTTGAGCGCATCGGTCGTGCTGATGATGTGACCCTGCTGGTATTTTCAGAATTTGGTCGCCGCGCTTCCGAGAACACGAGCTTGGGTACCGATCACGGAACGGCGAATCATATGTATGTGATTGGCAAACCCGTCAAAGGGGGTCATTATGGCGAGGTACCATCGCTGACTGACTTAGATGAGGGTGGTAATTTGAAGTACACCACCGATTTCCGTAGGGTGTATGCCACCCTGATAGAAGGCTGGCTACAACATGCCGATAGCAAAAATTTGCTGTCGGGTGATTTTAAGACTTTCCCTGTATTTGGATAACTATCATGGCTGCGCATTTCGATCTTCCCGATATCAAATTGTTCGTGAATATTGCTGAGGCAAACAGTCTCACGCGCGGAGCGGAACGTTCGCATATGTCGTTGCCTGCGGCATCCATACGTATTAAAAACTTGGAAGAGGGACTCGGCGTCAAACTTTTGTATCGCACTAGTCAGGGCGTCACCTTGACACCACCCGGGCAAGCGTTCATGCATCATGCGCGTTTGGTGCTGCAACAGTTAGGTGATTTGCGTGCTGATTTATCCGAATACGTCAAAGGCACGCGCGGCCATGTACGTATTTTTGCCAACACTAGCGCGATGGCAGAATTACTGCCTGCATTACTGCCTAAATTTCTGGCCTCGCATCCAGATGTAAACGTGGATTTGAAAGAACGACTTTCGCATGACATCGTACGGGCGGTTTCTGATGGGAAGGTTGATGTGGGTATTGTGGCGGGTAATGTACGTACGGATGGTTTGGAAACCTTAGCGTTAAGCGAAGATCGTCTGGTACTCGTAACCGCTGAATCACATGTACTTGCAAACCGTGGTCGTATTGAATTCTCTGAGGCACTTACACATGATTTTGTTGGCATGATCGAAGCCAGTGCTATTCATGCATTTTTGGCGCAAGCAGCCAATGAATTAAATCGCCCGATTAAGATTCGTATTCAAGTAGGGAATTTTGAAACAGCGTGTCGTATGATTGAATCGAATGTCGGTATTGGTGTGGTTCCTTTCTCATCAGCTAGCCGACACGCGAAGACCATGAACATACGTATGGTTGAACTGACCGATGAATGGGCCGTACGTAAGATGCAAGTGTGCGTCAGAAATTTGCAGGCACTTCCTGCCTTTGCGCGCGAGTTAGTTGAGCTACTCGTAGCCGAA